>DAINNP010000340.1:0-2163 GCA_036735785.1 Rhodoferax sp.
CGGTCTTGGTGAGGATGATGCCGGTCAGTGGCAGCGCTTCCTTGAAGGCCTTGGCAGTGTTGACCGCGTCCTGGCCCTGCATGGCGTCCACCACGAACAGCGTTTCGACCGGATTCAACGCTGCATGCAGGTTTTTGATTTCCAGCATCAGGGCTTCGTCAATCGCCAAGCGGCCTGCGGTGTCGACCAGCAGCACATCAAAGAAGTGCTTTTTGGCGTAGTCCAACGCGGCACGGCCGATGTCGACCGGGTTTTGGTCCGGCGTGGAGGGAAACCATTCGGCGCCAGCCTGCGCCGTCACCGTCTTCAACTGCTCAATTGCGGCGGGGCGGTACACGTCGCCAGAGACCGTCAGCACCTTTTTCTTGCGCTTTTCGATGAGGTGCTTGGCGAGCTTGGCGGTTGTGGTGGTTTTACCGGCACCTTGCAAACCGGCCATCAGGATCACCGCGGGCGGCTGGGCAGCGAGGTTGATGTCGCTCACGCCTTCGCCCATGGTGGCGGAGAGTTCGCGGTTCACGATACTCACCAGCACCTGGCCGGGCTGCAAGGAGCCCAGCACCTCCTGGCCCAGTGCTTTCTCTTTTACCCGGGCAATGAAGTCGCGCACCACCGGCAGGGCCACGTCGGCCTCTAAGAGCGCCATGCGCACTTCGCGAAGCATGTCGGTGACATTGGACTCGGTGATGCGTCCCTGGCCTCGCAGGTCTTTAACGAGGCGGGAAAGTTTGTCGGTAAGAGCGGAGGCCATATTGAAGTATTCCGGCAGGCGCAACCTGCGGTGTGAGCCGGACAGTGCCGGCAGGGAGCAAAACGCTAAACTGTGCACATGATTTTAGCCAGTGCGTCCCCTACCAGCTTAGCCTTGTCGGTTTTGGCGGCCTGTTCTTATGCGTGGCCGGCACTCAGGGCCGCGCACCTGAGTTCCAACGCGGCCCGTGCCTGGGTGGCGTGGGCCTGGTTTTTGCACGGGGCGGCACTCGCCTGGGGCCTGCTTTTGCCGCCCACCTACTTTGGTTTTGCCACCGCACTCTCCATGACGGCGTGGGTCGTGGCTGCGGTGTACGCGATTGAAAGCCAGATTTACCCGCAACTCCAAACCCGGTGGGCCTTGTCGGCCGTAGGTGCAGCGGCGGTGCTGTTGGCATGCATTTTCCCGGGCGCCCCCCTGCCCAGCACGGCCACCATTTGGTTGCCGACACACCTGGCCTTTGGCGTAGCCAGCTACGGTCTGTTTGGTACTGCCGTGGTGCACGCTTGGCTGATGGGCCGCGCGGAGGCCCGTATCCGCCAAGCGGCCGACCCTCATAGCGGCTTACCCCTGCTGACCCTGGAACGACTAACCTACAGATTTGTGGGGGCGGGGTTTGTGTTGCTGACCGCGACGCTGGGTATG
Source organism: Rhodoferax sp. (assembly GCA_036735785.1). Taxonomy (GTDB): domain Bacteria; phylum Pseudomonadota; class Gammaproteobacteria; order Burkholderiales; family Burkholderiaceae_C; genus Allorhodoferax. The sequence goes on from DAINNP010000340.1 coordinate 1,397, forward strand.
GGTTATCTGTTTGGAGATGCAGTCTACGGACAAGGACACGCATGGCACTGGGATCACAAGACCGTGTTCTCGGTCCTGTCGTGGGCCACGTTTGCCGTCTTGTTGCTGGGCCGTGGACGCTTCGGCTGGCGGGGCAAACGCGCCGTGGCGGTGCTCTACACCGGCAGCGTCCTGCTATTGCTAGGGTATGTGGGGTCCCGATTTGTACTCGAAGTCTTGCTGAGCCGGTCGGCATGAAGAACCTGATAGTTCTGTTGGTCATCGTCGCGGTGATCTGGTACTGGCGCAGCCAAAAAACCAAGCGCCCGCCAACCGCACCTCCGCCGGAGGCGCCGCGCAAGGCAGGTAGCGTGGCCATGGGCGCTTGCGCGTATTGCAAGCTGCATGTGCCCGAAAACGAATTGGTGCAAGGCCAGCATGGCGCATATTGCAATGCGGAGCACCTGCGCTTGGCAGAAAACGGATGACGCACGACCCGGGCGAGAACTCATGGTTTGGAGCGTCTTCGCTGGAGGCAGCTCGCGAACAGGCACCAGACACCAGCGAGTTCAAGCGCCTGTGGCAGGCTTTTATGACCGCGCGCTGGGTGTTGGGGGCTGCATTGGTGGGTTTGCAGACGGTCCTTTTCATGACGAGCACCACGCACAGCAAGACCTTGCTTGCCATCACTGCGGTGTACTTTGCCAGCACGCTGGGGGCGCGCTTGCTATTGCAACCCCGGCCTTTGGGCGGTGCGTTCAGCAAAACCTGGGGCGTGCTGATCGGGA
>DAINNP010000341.1:0-2159 GCA_036735785.1 Rhodoferax sp.
ACCATCCAACGCCTGTTGCATCCGATTGCGCCTTTCATCACCGAAGAGCTGTGGCAAAAGGTGGCACCGGTCGCAGGCCGCAGCGGCCCGTCGGTGTCGATTGCCGCCTATCCACAAGCCCAGCTGGAGCGCATTGACGAGGCCTCGATCGCCCACGTCGCCAAACTGAAGTTGCTGGTGGATGCCTGCCGCAACCTGCGCGGCGAAATGAACGTGTCACCCGCGGCCCGCTTGCCGCTCTATGTGGTGGCCCAAACCGCCGCAGAGGCCGCGTTCCTGCAGTCGTCTGCGGCTGTGCTGCAGGCCTTGGCCAAGCTGAGCGAAGTGAAGGTGTTTGCAGACGAAGCCAGCTGGCAAGCCGCAGCCCAGTCTGCCCCGGTGGCGGTGGTGGGTGAGGCGCGTGTCTGCCTGTTTGTGGAAGTGGACGTGGCGGCTGAAAAAATCCGTCTCGGCAAAGAAGTGACCCGCTTGGAAGAGCAAATCACCAAAGCCAGCGTCAAGCTCAGCAACGAAGCGTTTGTGGCCAAGGCACCTGCAGCGGTGCTGGAGCAGGAGCGCAAGCGCGTGGCGGACTTTGCAGCCACGCTGGAGAAGGTGAAAGAGCAGCTGGTCCGCTTGGGCTGATTGCGCGCTTTTGCACGCTGCCGCTCACCCCGGCAGCCCCATGAAAAAAGCCGGTTCTGAGACCGGCTTTTTTTATGGGTGAAGCGGCTTAACGGCGGCGGAGCACATGGATAAAAATGGTTCCAGCGGTTTGCTGGTCAATCAACTCATGCCCGGTTTGCTTGGTGAAGGCTTGAAAATCCCGCAGCGAGCCGGGATCGGTCGCCACCACCTTGAGCGTTTGGCCGCTTTGCAGCTCCGCGAGTGCTTTTTTGGCTTTGAGGATGGGCAGCGGGCAATTCAGACCGCTGGTGTCAATTTCTTTGTCGAAGTTCATGCAGGCTGCTTTCTGGCGTTGGGCTGATTTTAGTCGTCCGCTGGCTCAATCTCTTTGCGCCATACCGGTTCGATGAACCGGGGCTCATGGCCGCGTGAGCGCAAAAACGCCGCCAGGGCATAGCCGGTACCGGCGGGCCAGCATTTCACGTCCTGCAGGTCATACAGGCGGTAATCCACCAGCTCCGGGCTCAAAGCCACCTCGCCGTGGCAGACCGCGTGGTAGGCAATGATGACCTGGTTCATACGCTGAAAGTCATACACCCCCAACAGGCTGAGCGCGCTGGTGCTCAGGCTGGTTTCTTCGGCAATCTCGCGGGCAATGCCCTCCTCAGGCGTCTCACCAGCCTCCATGAAGCCGGTAATGAGTGCATACATCTTGCCCGGCCAGGCCGCGTTGCGGGCCAGCAGGATCTGGCCGTTGTACTCAATCACCGCCGCGAGCACGGGGGTCGGGTTGTTCCAGTGGGTGAAGTCGCACGCCGTGCAACGCCAGCGTGTTTTGTCGCCACCGTCTTCGGGCAATGTGATCTCGGCCAGCGGAGTTGCACACTGCGGGCAAAACTTGAACACTGCGGACATGGCGGCCTTTGCTATTATTTTAGGAGCTGCCGCCGCACTCATGGAGAGCGCTAGCGGCCTATTTCATTCAAAACTGTGCGTTACGCGGGGAAGACGCCGGTCGACAAATAACGGTCACCGCGGTCGCACACGATAAACACAATCACGGCATCCCGCTCGCGCTTGGCAATTTCTTGCGCGACCCAGCAAGCGCCGGCTGCCGAGATACCGCCAAAGATGCCCTCCTCACGCGCCATACGGCGGCACATGTCTTCCGCGTCGGCCTGACTGACGTAGACCAGCTCATCCACATTGCGGGGATCGTAGATTTTGGGCAGGTATTCTTGCGGCCATTTGCGGATCCCGGGAATCCGCGAGCCCTCTGAAGGCTGTGCACCAACGATGCGTATCGCAGGGTTCTTTTCTTTCAGGAAACGCGAGACGCCGGTGATCGTGCCGGTAGTCCCCATAGCACTCACAAAGTGGGTGATGCGCCCACCCGTTTGCTCCCAAATCTCGGGTCCGGTCGTCTCGTAATGCACGCGCGGGTTATCGCCATTGGCAAACTGGTCAAGCACGCGGCCTTTGCCCTCGCGCTGCATTTGCTCGGCCAAGTCACGGGCGTACTCCATGCCGCCGCTCTTGGGCGTGAGGATGAG
>DAINNP010000342.1:0-2156 GCA_036735785.1 Rhodoferax sp.
CTTTGCAGTACGACCAAGCCATTGGTGATCTGGTGGGTTACATGCAGTGGATGGCAGAGCCAGCCCAAAACACCCGAGTTCGCATTGGCGTCTGGGTTCTGATTTTCTTGTCAATCTTCACCTTTATCGCCTGGCGTCTGAATGCCGCGTATTGGAAAGACATCAAGTAATTGATTGTTCACCCGGCAGCATTGCCGGGTCTTGTGGAGTGGCAGGCCTTCGGGCCTTCCACTCTTTTTGATTTTTTGAGGAGCCTTTGCCATGATGGTGCTTTATTCCGGAACCACTTGCCCTTTTTCCCATCGTTGCCGCTTTGTGCTGTTCGAAAAAGGCATGGATTTCGAAATCCGTGACGTGGACCTCTACAACAAGCCCGAAGACATCAACGTGATGAATCCGTACGGGCAAGTCCCGATTTTGGTCGAACGTGATCTGATCCTGTACGAATCGAACATCATCAACGAGTACATCGATGAGCGTTTTCCGCACCCTCAACTGATGCCCGGTGACCCGGTTGACCGTGCCCGTGTGCGCTTGTTCTTGCTCAACTTCGAGAAAGAGCTGTTTGCCCATGTGTTGACGCTGGAGAACCGCGCCCTCAAAGGCAACGACAAAGCCCTGGAAAAAGCCCGCTCGCACATCCGCGATCGCTTGACCCAATTGGCACCGGTTTTCTTGAAGAACAAGTTCATGCTCGGAGACAGCTTCTCCATGCTCGACGTGGCGATCGCGCCGCTGCTCTGGCGTCTGGATTACTACGGTATCGAGCTCAGCAAAAATGCGGCACCTTTGCTCAAGTACGCTGAGCGCATCTTTTCGCGCCCCGCCTACATTGAGGCATTGACGCCGTCCGAAAAGGTCATGCGCAAGTAAGTTCGGGTGGAGCCTACGATGATCAGTGACACTGAATTGCCGTCAACACGCCCCTATTTGATTCGGGCTTTGTACGAGTGGTGCTCCGAAAACGGCTTCACACCTTATGTGGCCGTCAAGGTGGACAACTCCGTGCAGGTGCCGCGCGAATATGTGCAAGGGGGCGAGATCGTGCTGAATGTCAGCATGGACGCGACCAGTTCGCTCAAGTTAGGCAATGAGTTCATCGAATTCAAAGCCCGATTTGGCGGAAAGCCTCGCGACATCATGGTCCCGATCCATCGCGTCATGGCGATCTATGCCCGTGAAAATGGCCAAGGCATGGCGTTTCCTGTGAGTGATGACGATGTTGTGCCCTCGACCCCATTGACACCTGTGGGCGTGAAAGATGTCAAGGTGGTGGAGGGGGATGAGCCCACACCACCCAGCACAAGTCCTGCGCGTCCGGCCCTTAAACGGATTAAGTGAAAAAATTAACGGCTTCGACCCCGAAGTTGGGCTTGGAGCAAGTTAGAATTCAGCCCGTGCCGCTTTAGCTCAGTTGGTAGAGCACCCGCCTTGTAAGCGGTAGGTCGTCAGTTCGAATCCGACAAGCGGCACCACAAACCTGAAAAGGCCCTGATCCAAGATCAGGGCCTTTTTTTTGTTTTTGAAAATGATCAGCGGCTTGAGTCAACCGCCTTGGCAAATTACATCGCGCGGTTTTGCACTTTGATGCGAATGCTGCTGACCTGAAGGCCCTTCTGGTTCAAATGGGCTTGCAGGGCCGGGACCAGTTGGCGCAGTTTGGCAGCCACTGCGTTGGAGCTGACCAGCAGGCACCAGCATCCGTCTTCAATCGGTCCCGCCTGAACACTGGCCCGCAAGGGGGCTGGCAGCAAAGTGCGAATGGCTTGCAAGCGGGCTGACGAATCGCGCACCAATCCAGCCAATCGCGCAAAAGTAGGTGATTCTTGCGCGGCTTGTTGCAGGGGAATGGCTTGGTGGCGTCTTTGCATGATTGAAGGTACTGCCGCTCATTATCCGGCAGCTTGTGAAGCCGAAAGCCCGCCCCTGAAAGCAGGCATCAAAAGGGGCAGTCCCAGAGGCTAAAATCATCGGGTTAAGCTGGCGCCTGTGGCGGCCCGCTGGGGCAAGTGGGATATGACTTCGCTGGCCCGGTTTTCTCTGAACCCTTTAACTTGACAGGATAGACGGTCTGTCTCTCAGCCTTGGCTGAAGGTGGATCTTGTAGACATGGCCATCCCATTCCTCACTAAAATTTTCGGCAGCCGAAACGACCG
>DAINNP010000343.1:0-2123 GCA_036735785.1 Rhodoferax sp.
GGCTACCCCGAGGTGTTTTTGACCAGCATGTCTGACAACAAGCTGCAAACCCTGGAGGCCGGCGCGCAACAGCCCCGCTACACCGACATGGCTTACAAGCGCGGCGTCACTGCCCACCGCCCCTATGTGGGCGGCGATGTGCACCCCAGCACTGCGTGGCACGCCCAGTTTGCCGACCTGAACAACGATGGCTTGGCGGACTTGTTCATCGTCAAAGGCAATGTCTCCACCATGCCCGACTTCGCCACCCTGGACCCCAACAACCTGCTGTTGCAAAAGGCCGATGGCAACTTTACGGAGGTGGGTAGCCAAGCGGGTCTTGCCAGCTTCAAGCGGGGCCGCGGCGGCATGGTGGTGGATTTGAATGGCGATGGCTTGCTCGATGTGTTGGTGGTCAACCGCTGGGACAAGGCCCAGGTCTGGCGCCAGTTGCCTGCTGCCACAGCAGGTAGCCCGGCCATCGCGGGCCACTGGCTGCAGCTGCGCCTGCGCCAAGCTGCGGGCAACCGCGATGCGGTGGGCGCCTGGGTAGAGCTGCGCTGGGGCGAGGGCGCTGCGGCCCGCGTGATCCGGCAAGAGTTAACGGTGGGCGGCGGCCATGCCAGCGGCCACCTCGGGTGGATGCATTTCGGTGTGGGTGATGCCACCCGTGTGCAGGTCCGGGTGCAGTGGCCGCACGGCGCATGGAGCGAGTGGGCCAGTGCAGACACGAATGCCTTTTACCAATTCAGCGAGGCGGGCTTGCGCCCGGCAGGACAGCCATGAAAACCCTCTGGATTCGCTGGGTGAGTGCCATCTGCATCGCGTGGACTGCGGTGCCCCTGGTAGCACAAGGACAGGTACAAGGGCAGGCACAAGTGACATCGCCTGCACCGGTGCAGCAACCGGCTGCGAGCTACAGCGCACAAGTGGCTACCGAATGGTTCAGCCTCGCCTTGCAGTTAACGCAGCAGACCCCGGGTTTCAGCCCGCCGGTGGCGTCGCGGGCTTTGGCCTATTTGGGCTTGACGTTGTACGAGTCGGTGGTGCCCGGTATGCCGCAGCACCGCAGCCTGGCGGGGCAGCTCAACGAGCTGCAATCCCTGCCATGGGCGCAGCCGGACGAGGTCTTGCACTGGCCAACTGTGGCCAATGCGGCGCTGGCCACCATGACGCGCATGATGTTTCCCAACGCGAGTGCTGAAAACAAAGCCCGGATCGACCTGCTGGAGCGCAGCCTGCCGCTCAAGCTGGCGCGGGACTTTGACCCGTCCCGTGTGACCCCCGAGATCACCAACCGCTCGGAGACTTTCGGCAAGCTCATGGCCATGGCGATCATGACCTGGGCGCGCACCGATGGCGGGCACGAGGCTTGGGGCCCCTTGCGCCGCCATCAGCTCAACTATGTGCCGCCCAGCGGCGAAGGCACCTGGAGTGCCACGCCCCCCGCATTTGCGCCGCCCCTGTTGCCGTGGTGGGGCGATGTACGGCCGTTTGCGCTGCCCAGCGCCATCACCTGCCCGGCGCCGCCGATTCCGGCCTATTCCGAGGTGCCGGGCTCGGCGTTTTACAAGGAGGCGGAAGAGGTTTACCGCATCAGCAACCAGGCCACCCAGGCGCAGCGCCAGGTGGCCCTGTATTGGGCGGACGACCCGCTCAAAACCCCTACCCCCGCAGGCCACTGGGCCTTCATTGCGGGCGACCTGCTGCAGCAGCGCCAAGGCAACCTGGCACTGGCCGCGCAGACTTATGTGCAGCTCAACCTTGCGATGGCAGATGCCTTCATTGCGGGGTGGAAAACCAAATACACCGTGAACCTGCTGCGGCCGGTGACCTATGTGCAGCTGGTGCTGGACAGCAACTGGGTGCCGAGCTTGATGCACACGCCGCCGTTTCCCGAATACCCGTCGGGCCACTCGGTGCAGTCCAGCGCTGCAGCGGCGGTGCTGGACAAGGTGTTTGGCGCGGGCCAACCCTTCACCGACAACACCCACAATGACAGGGGCTGGGGCCCGCGTACCTTCGCCAGCTTCCAGGCGGCTGCCAACGAGGCGGCACTGTCCCGCCTGTATGCGGGTATCCATTTCCGAAGCGGCATCGAGGGTGGCAAAGTGCAGGGCCGCTGCGTAGCGCAGCAGGTGCTG
>DAINNP010000344.1:0-2123 GCA_036735785.1 Rhodoferax sp.
TTACGCCGGGCGCCTCATACGCTCGCGCTGCGAGCTCGAAATCGGCTTCCGGCGCTGGTAAACCAGCTAAGAAACTGAGTGCCAAAGCACAGAAAGCAGCGGTCGAAGCGGCGCGCATCCTCGACAGCGCTGCCGCGAACACCGAACTCGCCGAACGCACCAAGGTAGCCGCCGAATACGCCGCATTAGCCGACCGCAGAACCGCAAAAATGTCCGTTGCCGGGCTGCCCGTGGCGAGCTCAGCAGACACCCCAGCGTACAAGCCAAAAATCGACTGGCTCACGGTAAGCAACGCCACGATGCACAACCTGCAGAGCGTCACCGCCCATGTGCCGCTCAAACGCTTGGTTGCCATCACCGGCGTCAGCGGCTCGGGTAAGTCCACCCTGGCGCGGGACGTGTTGCTGGCCAACGTGCAAACCGCGGTGCAAAAGCGCAGCACCAAAGCCGGTCGCGATGCCTTGGATGCTGGCGAGAAGATTGATTGGCTGGGCTGCGAAGACGTAACCGGCTATGAATCCATAGACCGCGTGCTGGAAGTGGACCAAACCCCCATCGGCAAAACACCGCGCTCCTGCCCGGCCACCTATATCGGCTTCTGGGACACCATCCGCAAACTCTTTGCCGACACGCTCGAGGCCAAGGCGCGTGGCTATGCGTCCAACCGCTTCAGCTTCAATACCGGCGAAGGCCGCTGCCCCGGCTGCGAAGGGCAGGGCATGCGCACCATCGGCATGAGCTTTTTGCCCGATGTGAAAGTGGTGTGCGAAACCTGCAAAGGCGCGCGCTTCAACCCCGAAACACTGGCCGTGACCTGGCGCGGCAAAAACATTGGTGACGTACTGCAGATGGAAGTGGACGAAGCGGTCGATTTCTTTGCCGCGATGCCCGTCATCGCCCACCCGCTGCAGCTGCTCAAAGACGTGGGCTTGGGTTACCTCACACTAGGCCAGCCTTCACCGACCTTGAGCGGTGGCGAGGCACAACGCATCAAGCTGGTGACTGAGCTAGCCAAGGTGCGCGACGACGTGGGCAAGCGCGGCAACAAAGTGCCGCACACGCTCTATGTGCTGGATGAGCCCACCGTGGGCCTGCACATGGCCGACGTGGAAAAGCTCATTCATGTGCTGCACCGCCTGGTGAATGGCGGCCACAGCGTGGTGGTGATTGAGCATGACCTCGATGTGATTGCCGAAGCCGACTGGGTGCTGGACCTCGGCCCCGAGGGCGGCAACGGCGGTGGCCGCGTAGTGGCCGCCACCACGCCGGAAGACGTGGTCAAGCTGGGCACACACACCGGCGTGGCGCTGGCGGGGGTGTTGGCGCGCTAGATCCATAGGAGCATTTTTAAGCTGGCGTCACTGGCATGGTTTGATATAAATCGAAACAAAGCGAAACCGGTCTGACACCTTGTGGTGCGGCGGGGTACGCACCATAGTCGCCTCACTTTTTCTGAAAATTATCGTCATGTATCTCCGTGTATCTGCTTTCATTCTTTCGGCACTGGCCGCTACTGCCACGGCGTTCATTGGTGCCGCCCATGCTCAACAGACGCCGAAAGACGGTGGGCGCGTCGGTCTGGTCGCGCTCGGCGGCTATGAATACCAAGGCTCCGACGAAACGCGCACCCTTGTGCTGCCCACGCTGGACTACACCTGGGCCAATGGCTGGTTTGCCGGAGTCAACGGTGTGGGGCGCCAGTGGAAGTCGGGGGACAACCTGCAATACGGCCTCAAGCTGGGTTATGACACAGGGCGTGAAGAAGGGCGTAGCACGGCGCTGCGGGGCTTGGGCAATGTGGATGCCAGTGCGGAGGTGGGCGGCTTTGCCCGGTATGCCTTGGGCAACGGCTTGGCCGCCAAGACCAGCCTGCGTGCCGGCTCTGGCGTGGACAGCAAGGGCGCGCTCTGGGACCTGGGGCTGGAATACGGGCAAGCCCTAGGGGCGAGCTGGCGCCTAGGTAGCGAACTGACGGCTACCTATGCCAATTCCGACTACCTGCAGTCCTACTTTGGCGTCACGGCCAAGCAGGCCCAGGCCAGCGGCTACGCGGTGTACACCCCGTCAGCCGGTCTGCGTGATGTGAGTGCACGGGTCTCGCTCACCTACCTGATCAGCCCACA
>DAINNP010000345.1:0-2122 GCA_036735785.1 Rhodoferax sp.
TCAGGGTCAGGTCGTTGGCAAATGTGCTTTTGCAAAACTCGATGTAGCGGCCGGCAGCGTCTTCTAGGCGGCGGGTTTTGCCCAGACTGGCGGAGTCCACCCACACCGGGGGTTTCTCGAGTTCCGCCTCAACAGCCAGCTCCCAAGCGTCGGGCAACTTGCTGCCTTTGGCGTTGAAGAACTTGATGCCGTTGTCCGCAAACGGGTTGTGGCTGGCGCTGATGACCACGCCCAATGACGCGCGCTGGGCGCGGGTCAGGTAGGCCACCCCCGGCGTGGGCAGCGGGCCCAGCAGCACCACGTCCACCCCTGCGGAATTAAAGCCACTCTCCAGGGCACTCTCCAGCATGTAGCCGGAAATCCGGGTGTCCTTGCCGATGAGCACCGTGGGGCGCGCCTCGGTTTCTTTGAGCACATGGCCCACTGCATGCGCAAGGCGCAACACGAAGTCGGGGGTGATGGGCGCTTGACCCACTGTGCCGCGAATGCCGTCAGTGCCGAAATATCTTCTTCCCATAGGTTCTTTCTGTTGGTTTTGTATTTGATGAATCAGCCACCGGCATTTGCCAGTGAGGAATGCCAGTGAAAAAAAATGGACAAGCTATCGAAGTCCCGGGCTGGCGCACGGAACCTGCTCTGCCTGCATGGCGGCCAGCACCCGGAGTCCGCTGATGGTCTCGCGCACATCATGCACCCGCACCACATGCGCGCCGTTTTGGACTGCCAGCACCGCCGCCGTCACGCTAGGTGCAAGGCGCTGTTCGATACCGAGCCCTGCCCCGTGCGACGAACCCGTTTGGGTCACCGCCACCAGTGACGATTTGCGCGACCAGCCCGCCAGCACTGCATAGCCTTGCGGCACGGCCTCCGCCTGGCGTGCGAGCAGTGAAAAATTCTGGGCTACTGTCTTGCCGAAGCCTATGCCCGGGTCGAGACAAATACGCGCCGAATCGACTCCCAGCCCTTTTAAATCATGCGCGAGCTGCTGCAAAAATGAGAGCACCTGGGGAACGACATCACCCGCCATCGGCGTCGACTGCATGGTCTGCGGATCACGGTGCATGTGCATCAGGCACACCCCGCAGTTCGGGTGAGCCGCCACCATGTCTTGTCCAGTCTTGCCGCTCGCATCACCACGCCAACGCAAAGCCCACACATCGTTGATGATGTCTGCACCCAAGTCCAACGCCGCCTGCATCACCGCTGGCTTGTAGGTATCCACCGACACCGGCACGCCCAAAGTCACTGCATGGCGGATGACCGGCAATACCCGGGCAAGCTCTTCCTCCAGGCTCACTGGTGGCGCGCCCGGGCGGGTGGACTCGCCGCCGATATCGAGAATATCCGCCCCATCCCGGAGCAACGCTTCGCAGTGCGCCATGGCTGCTGAGCTGGTGGCATGCTGACCACCGTCCGAAAACGAATCCGGGGTGACGTTGACAATCCCCATGACACGGGGATGGCTGAGATCAATCGAAAAGCGGGAGGTCTGCCAATGCATAGAACGCCATTATCCCCAATGAAAACAGGGCCCGAAGGCCCTGTTTTTCACACAAACGCGATTTAGTTACGCCGCGTTTGGCGCTGGTTCTGCAGCAACTGCTGCTGCACCACCGCCACCGCCACTGTTGGGCGGAGTGCGAGGGGTCCAGTCCTTCGGTGGACGGGGCTCGCGGCCGGCCATGATGTCGTCCAGCTGGTCGCTGTCGATGGTTTCCCACTCCAGCAAGGCCTTGGCCATCGCATGCATCTTGTCTTGGTTGTCTTCGATCAGCTTGCGTGCCAGGGTGTATTGCTGGTCGATGATGCGGCGCACTTCGGAGTCCACTTTTTGCATGGTTTGCTCGCTCATGCTGGTGGTTTTGGTGACGCTGCGGCCCAGAAACACTTCGCCTTCGTTCTCGGCATACACCATAGGGCCCAAGGCGTCGGTCATACCGTAGCGGGTCACCATGTCACGGGCGATCGAGGTAGCGCGCTCAAAGTCGTTCGACGCGCCGGTGGTCATTTGATTCATGAACACTTCTTCGGCGATACGGCCACCGAACAACATGCTGATTTGATTCAGCATGAACTCGCTGTCATACGAGTACCGGTCTTGCGAAGGCAGGCTCATGGTCAC
>DAINNP010000346.1:0-2092 GCA_036735785.1 Rhodoferax sp.
CCGGTGTGGGCGGCGCTGATGTAGCACTGGCCGCTGTAGGCCACGCACAGCGCACCGTGGATAAAAAACTCCAGCGTGCATTTTTCAGGGTCCGTCGCCGCGCGGATGGCGGCAATCTGCCGGGCGGTGAGTTCGCGCGCCAGCACGATCTGGGAGAGGCCCACATCCTGCAAAAAGCGCGCCTTCTCGGGCGTGCGGATGTCTGTCTGGGTACTGGCGTGAAGCTGCAGCGGCGGCATGTCGATCGCCAGCAAACCCATGTCCTGAACGATCAGCGCATCCACACCGGCGTCATAGAGTTGCCACGCCTGTTTGCGCGCAGGCTCGAGCTCGTCATCCCGCAGGATGGTATTCATCGTGACAAAAATGCGGCTGTTGAAGCGATGGGCGTGGGCGACCAGGCGCTCAATATCGGCAATGCTGTTGTCGGCGCTGGACCGCGCGCCAAAGCCGGGCCCGCCTATGTAAACCGCATCAGCACCATGGTTCACCGCTTCGATGCCGATCTCGGCGGTACGGGCGGGAGCCAGCAATTCGAGTTGAAAATCTTGCAAAGACATGGGGCCGCATTATCCCGCAGCTACACTCATCGGCTCCCATGCCTCACACACCTATCACCCATTGGCCCCGCGTTCTGCTGTTGTGGGGCTGTGGCATTTTGGCGGCCATGCAGTTCGCCAAGGTGTCCCTCGCGTTTGCCTTGTTGCAGCAGCAGTTTGGCGTGAGCGCCACCCAGATGGGGTGGGCACTGTCGGTTGTGGGGGTTGTGGGCTTGAGTCTGGGTGTCAGCATGGGTTTGTTGGCTCCGCGCATCGGTTACCGGCGCCTGCTGTGCGGTGGCATGCTGTTGGGCGCGGTGCTGGCGGCGGTGCAGGCACTGAGCCTGCCGTTTCACTGGTTTGTGGTGACCCGGGTGCTGGAAGGAGCGTCACACCTGGCCGTGGTGGTGGCTGCGCCCACGCTCATGGCAGGCACCACTGCTGCGCGTCACCGGTCGATTGCCATGGGCTTGTGGAGCACCTTTGTGGGCACCGCGTTCGCGCTCACCGCCGCAGGAGGCCACCAGTTTTTGGCATATGCCGGTGTGCCATCGATGTTTGCACTGCATGCGGTTCTGCTGCTCATTGCCGCGGTATTGGCTTGGGTGGCACTGCCACTGGACCAGCCGCCGCCCGCTAGCGCCGCCCACGGAGCCGGCTTGCTGGCGCGCCATGTGCGCACCTATACCGACTGGCGCACCGCACTGCCGGGCCTGTGTTTCTTTTGTTACACCGGCATGGCTGTGGCGCTGTTGACGTTTTTGCCCCGAGGCCTGACCGACACAGACCGCTGGGCCGCCACCGTATTGCCTCTGATGGGAATAGCCGGCACCTTTGGTGCGGGTTGGCTCACCCAGCGGAGCAGCCCCTTGCGCTTGCTGCGAATGCTGTATCCCAGCCTTGGCTTGGCGGGCGTGTTGTGTGCCTGGAGCGCCATGACCGGCTGGGGCTACGTCGAAGCGGCCATCGCCTTGATGCTGATCTCCGGCCTGGCCGGGGGCAGTGCCTTTGCCCTGATTCCCCACCTCAACCACGACAGCGCCCAACAGGCCCGGGCCAACGGCGCGGTTGCCCAAATGGGCAATTTGGGCGCCACCTTGGGGCCGCCCCTTTTTGCATGGTCCACCGCCATGCACAGCGCCTGGGGGCTTGCAATACCGGTGCTTTTGTTAGCGTCTACCGGCGCTGTGCTCACCCATTGGGGCAGCATCATGCAACGGTCTGCCACCGGCAAGCCACAAAGCCCTTGAAACGGCCATGAACATCCGGCGCTTGGACACTCTGGATGCAGTGCGTGGCTTGGCCATGGTGTGGATGACGGTGTTTCACTTTTGCTTCGACCTGAACAACGCCGGCGTCATCCAACAAAACTTCTTGCAAGACCCCGTCTGGACGTGGCAGCGCACTGCCATCCTCAGCCTGTTTTTGTGCTGTGCGGGCGCCGGCCAGGCGCTGGCCCATGCCCGCGGCCAGAGCGGGTGGCAGTTCGCACGGCGTTGGCTGCAGATTGCTGCCGCCGCTGCGTTGGTGTCTTTGGGGTCGTGGTTCATGTT
>DAINNP010000347.1:0-2090 GCA_036735785.1 Rhodoferax sp.
CCCCCGGCAAGAAAGACGTGCCGGCCATGCTGCGCGTCTCGCACAACCTGCTGCTCTCGCACGGCTTGGCGCTGCAGTCCATGCGCGCTGTAGGCGTCAAAGCGCCGCTGGGCATTGTGCTGAACCAGTCGCCCACCACCGCCGCCACCGACAGCCCGGCGGATCAGGCCCGCGCCCAGCGCGAGTACGACCGCTTTGTGCGCTGGTACATGGACCCGATCTTCAACAAGGCGTACCCGCAAGGCCCGGAGCTGGCGCAGCCCGACAACATCGAAGCCGGTGACTTTGACATCATTGCCCAGCCCCTGGATTTTCTGGGCATCAACTACTACACCCGCATCTGGGCCAGCACCAGCACACCACCGGTGCCGGCGCCCAACCACGACGGCGTATCGGACATGGGCTGGGAAAACTATGCACAAGGCCTCTCAGACCTGCTGCAAGGCATTCACCGCGACTACACCCTGCCACCGATTTACATCACGGAAAACGGATTCGCCGAAGCCGACAAGGTGGTAGATGGCCGTGTGAACGACCCGGGCCGCCAGGCCTACATGCAGACCCACTTGCAGGCACTACACGAGGCGATGGCCGCAGGTGTGGATGTGCGTGGCTTCTTTTACTGGAGCCTGATGGACAACTTTGAGTGGGCCTGCGGCTATGACAAACGCTTCGGCCTGGTGCACGTGGACTACGCCACCCAGCAGCGCACCCTGAAAGACAGTGCCCTGCGCTACCGCGCGTTGATCACCAGCCAGCGCAAGCGCTGAATGAAAAAAGGCCCCTAGGGCCTTTTTTTACGTCTGCTTTTTCAGGCCTGCCTCAAGCCTGCCATTTGCGGGTGGTCTCACGGACCATCAGCTCCAGCGGGGGCAACTGCACCGCCTCGGCGGGGTAGCCCATCATGTCGAGCAGCATGCGGGCCGCATAGAGGCCCACCTCGTACACCGGCTGGCGCACGCTGGTGAGCGGCGGGGTCATGAAGCTGGAGGTGGGCATGTCGTCGAAGCCCACCAGCGACACGTCGTCCGGCACCCGGATGCCCCGCTGGTAGAGCGCCAGCCGGGCACCGAGCGCGGTGTCGTCATTGGCGCAAAAAATGGCGGTGAACGGAACACCGCTGTCCATCAAGCGCTGCGCTGCCGCGTAGCCGCCTTTGTCCGTGAAGTTGCCGCGCACCAGCAGACGCGGGTCGGGCTCCACACCGGCCTCCGTATGGGCCTCAAGGTACCCGAGGTAGCGGCCTTGCGCATCGGCACGGTTTTCAACCCCGGCGATATGGGCAATGCGGGTGTGGCCCAGTGCCAGCAAATGGCGCGTCGCGAGATAGCCCCCGAACTTCTGGTCCACATGGATGGAGCGCAGGTTGGGCCCCTCTAGGTCGCGTTCGGTAATGACCACCGGCTGCTGTTTGGCCACGTCCAGCACATCCGAGTCGGCAATGTCACTGGTCAGGATGATGACGCCATCCACCCGGCGCGAGGTCAGCAGCTTCAGGCTGGCGACGTCGGTCTGGGCATTCCAGTGGCCGCTCACGATGATGGGGGAATGGCCGCTCGCCTCCAGCCCCACCTCGATACCTTTGAGTGCACGCGAGTAAAACTGGCTCTCAATCGACTGGGTGAGCACCCCCACCGTCATGGTGATGCCGGTCTTCAGGCTGCGCGCAAAGATGTTGGGGCGGAACTTGAGCTGGGCGATCGCCGCCTCGACGGCTTCGCGCTTGGCCGGTGCCACCTTGGCGGTGCCGTTCAATATGCGGGATACCGTGCTCGGCGACACCCCGGCCACACGAGCGACCTCCAGCAGGGTCACAGGTTCGTTGCTGAGCGGGGTAGCGGTATCTGGGGTGAGGGGCATGCAATATCGGGCGCGAAGGGGTGCGCCGGAGTTTATGCGATGCCCCCGTGCCGGGCTGTGGGGTAAAACCCGCCTCAGTTGGCGAATGCCGCAATACCGGTTTGGGCACGGCCCAAGATCAGGGCGTGGATGTCGTGGGTGCCTTCATAGGTGTTGACCACTTCGAGGTTCACCAGGTGGCGCGCCACCCCGAACTCGTCGCTGATGCCGTTGCCACCCATCATGTCGCG
>DAINNP010000348.1:0-2083 GCA_036735785.1 Rhodoferax sp.
GTGGGGTCGCTGAAAAAGATCGGTGCAGTCTGGAAGTTCAAGGCCATGGGCTACGACGAAGCTGGTGCCATGGAGCCTGGCGGTGGCCCGCTCACTGACCAGCACAACATGCAGTTCCAAACACCCGATGCCGCCGAGGTGAGCGCGCGCTTACTGGCTGTTTAGCACGCGGCGGCAGCCGGGCCTTAGCTCTGGACCTGGTTGCGCCCGCTGCGTTTGGCCATGTACAAGGCTGCATCAGCAGCGGCCATGAGTGCATCAACAGTTTGCCCGGCCTTGTAGGTGGCAGCGCCAATAGACACCGTTATGGCCAGCGGCGGGGTGGTGGGCAGCGGCTCGGCCTCTACAGCGAGGCGCAAACGCTCGGCCACCTCCAGTGCAGTCTGCAAGGGGGTCAAGGGCAGCACAATCAAAAACTCTTCACCCCCGTAGCGGGTGCACACATCGCCTTGGCGCAGGCCCTCGCGGACGCGCTGTGCAAAGGAGCGCAGCGCTTCGTCGCCCACCAAGTGGCCGTGGACGTCGTTGATTTTTTTGAAGAAATCGATATCCAGCATCAAGATAGAGAAAGGCTGGCCGGTGCTGACCGAGAACTCCAATTGTTGTTTGAGCAGTGCGTCGAGCGCGCGGCGATTGCCCTGCCCGGTAAGCGCGTCGGTGGCGGCATCGATGCGCACTTTGGTGAGCAAGCCGCGCAGTTGCTGGGCCAGCGCCGCATTGGACAGTTGCAGGGCAATGCCCTCCCGCACACGGTTAGAAATGCGGCTGGAGTGATAAAACATGAGCACCTGAAACACGCTGAACGCCACGATCAAGTCCACGCTGTATTGCTGGTTGGCGTAGCGCGCCAGCCCCAGCACCGAGATGCTCCACATCAGCCCGCTTTGCAGGTAGTAGCCGCGGATGTAAGACACATACACTTGCGCGTTGATTGCACTCACCCCGCACAACAGTGCCACCGTGATGGCGTCCAACACGACATCGTGCCCCGCAAGTAACCAACCGAGCAAGCCCCAGGCCATACCATCTAGCGCCGCCATGACCCGCAGGCGCGGGCCGTGGGTCTGCTGGTCGCATCCGTCTTTGAGGGCGCGGTCGATCGAGAGCAAGCCCATCATCCACACCACAAAGAAAAGCACTAGCCAGAGGAGCAGGTTTTTGTCGGGCACACGCCCCCATGCCATCCAGGCAGCCACAAACCAGCCGGCTGGCGTGGTGTGCAGGGTTTGGCGGAACGACGCCACCCACAAGGCAAAGCCGGTTTGGTTGACCACCAAACGGTCGCTGACCGATAGGTCGGGTAGGGGCTGCATGGGCTGGGTGGGTAGGGGTTTGCGGCTATTCGGGGTGCAGCTTCTGGATTCCATTCTACGGAGGCGTTTGCAAAACAACCATCCTTTTTGGATGTAACCGATTACGGCGAGGGCCTGTTGGGCCAAACTGGGCCGGGCTCGTAAAATAGCGCGCTTTGTCGTCCGGAACCCCTAAAAATCATGCCCCAAAAATCCAATAACAAACCATTCGTGATCGGCGTGGCCGGGGGCAGTGGCAGCGGCAAATCTACCGTGACCCGCGAGGTGCTGGCCTCTATCGGGCCGGGCATGGCGTCTGTGGTCTACCAGGACGACTATTACTGCGACCAGACCGACATGGCGCCCGAGGAGCGCGTCAAAACCAATTACGACCACCCCGACGCCTTCGACTGGCCGCTGATGGTGCAGCACATGCAGGCACTGCGCCGCGGTGAGGCCATCGACATGCCGACCTACGATTTTGTGACCCACAACCGCGCACCCAGCACCGTGGTGGTGAACCCGGCACCGGTGATCGTGATTGAGGGCTTGTTTGCGCTGTTTGACCCCGAACTGCGCAAGATGATGTCGCTGAAGATTTTTGTGGACACGGCGGCCGATGTGCGCTTTATCCGCCGCCTGCAGCGCGACATTACCGAGCGCGGCCGCAGCACTGAGAGCGTCATCGCGCAATACCTGGAAACCGTGCGCCCGATGCACAAGCAGTTCATCGAGCCCACCAAGCGGCACGCCCACGTCATCCTGCCCCACGGCGCCAACGACCCGGCGGT
>DAINNP010000349.1:0-2081 GCA_036735785.1 Rhodoferax sp.
ACCGGCTACAAACAAGCCGACAACATGCGCACCTACGACAGCCGCACCTACGAAGGCGCGTACATGGCGGGTGTGATCGCCGGCAAAATGACCAAGACCAACACCTTGGGTGTGGTGGCTTCGATCCCAATTCCTGAAGTGATCCGCAACATCAACAGCTTTACCTTGGGCGCTCAAAGCAGCAACCCCAAGATCAAGACCAAAGTGGTGTGGGTGAATGGCTGGTTTGATCCACCCAAAGAAACCGAAGCTGCGACATCCTTGATCAACGGCGGTGCCGACGTTCTGTTCCAGAACACCGACTCTGCCGCTGTCTTGAAGACCGCGGAAGCCAAGGGCAAGCGCGCTTTCGGCTGGGACTCTGACATGACTGCCTACGGCCCCAAGGCCCACTTGGCATCTGCAGTGATCAACTGGGGTCCTTACTACATCAAGGCCACCAAAGACGCCCTGGAAGGCACCTGGACTGGTAACACCGGTGTCTGGTGGGGTGTGAAAGAAGGCGCGATCGATATCGTTTCCGTCGCGGAAGACGTGCCTGCTGAAACCAAAACCAAGGTCGAAGAGATCAAAAAGGGCTTGGCCGACGGTAGCTTTGCTATCTGGAAAGGTCCTCTGAAGGACAACGCTGGCAAGGAAATCTTGAAAGACGGCGAAACCGCTGACGACAAGTTCCTGTCCGGCGTGAACTTCTACGTCAAGGGCGTGGAAGGCAAGGTTCCCGGCGCCAAGTAATGGTGACCCGGTAAGTGAAAGGGCCGCCCTGTGCGGCCCTTTTTTGTTAATGGCTGCTACATAGTTGCATCTTGGACAGCATGGATTATTCGATAGAAGCCCGTATGTGGCATCCGGTTGCGCAAAGCACGGCTTTGCAAGCAGCCCCCTTGGGCGTGCAGTTGCTCAGTCAATCGGTAGTGCTCTGGCGCGATGACGCAGGCACCGCCCACGCGTGGGCGGATCAATGCCCCCATCGCGGTGCCAAGCTGTCGTTGGGGCGGGTGTGTGCGGGGCACTTGGAGTGCCCGTATCACGGCTGGCAATTTGCTGCGGACGGTGCCTGTGTCAAGGTGCCGGCGCTTCCCGGATTTGTGCCGCCTGCCGGCCATGCCGCTCGCGTGTTCGGCATCGAAGAGCACTACGGGCTCCTGTGGGTGCAGCTGGAGGCGGACCCGACCCGCACGGTGCCGCCGTTTGCGGCGGAGTCCGATGGCGGTTTGCGCAAAGTGCTGTGCGGCCCCTACGACGTGGCCACCAGCGCGCCGCGGATTGTGGAAAATTTTCTGGACATGGCGCACTTCGGTTTTGTGCACGAAGGCTGGCTCGGCATGCGCGAAGCCACCGCGATTGACGACTACACCGTAGAGCCCACCCCCACGGGTTTGCGTGCCACCCAATGCAAAGCCTGGCAGCCCCAAAGCAATGTGCACTCCACCGCCCCTGCACAGGTCGAGTACACCTATGAGGTGGTGGCCCCCTACACGGCAAACCTCATCAAAGTACCGGACGCCGCGAGTGTGGCGTTGCAGGGCTTCAGGGAGTCGATTGCTTTGTTTATCAGCCCCCTCACACCCACCAGTAGCCGGGTCTGGTTCAGGTTGGCAATGGCCGACTTTGAGTCGCCCGATGCCAAGCTCCAAGACTTCCAGCACACCATCTTCATGCAAGACAAACCGGTGCTGGAGTCGCAAACCCCTCAATGCCTGCCCCTGGATGTGCGTGCCGAAGTGCACACCGCGGCAGACAAAGCCTCATCGGCATACCGCCGGTTTCTCAAACAAGAACGTATTACTTTTGGAGTCTGCTGATGACCAATTTTCCTGCCGTCAAGAGCGTATCTGCTGACCGCATGCCCGCCCTGTTGCGCGCCATGCCCAAGGCGGAGTTGCACATGCACATCGAAGGCTCGCTGGAGCCCGAGCTGATGTTCGCGCTGGCCAAGCGCAACAACGTGCCTTTGCGCTTCCCGAGCGAACAAGCGCTGCGCGACGCTTATGTGTTCAACAACCTGCAAGAGTTTTTGGACATTTACCACGAGGGCACCATGGTGCTCAAGACCGAGCAGGACTTCTACGACATGACCT
>DAINNP010000350.1:0-2077 GCA_036735785.1 Rhodoferax sp.
CGCCAGATCCGCCGCATGTGCGAGCTGGTCGGCCTGAAAGTGGTGGGCCTGAAACGGGTGCGCGTCGGCAAGGTCATGCTGGGCAATCTGCCGGTGGGCCAGTGGCGCTACCTGCAGCCGCACGAAAAGTTTTAAACACAAGGCGCTTATGCCCACACCGCCCCGCACCAAGGTCTCTGCCAAAGCCATCGCCACAGACCTGCGGGGCGCAGCCCAGCTGGCCACCCAGGGCACCTTAGGGCTTGCCCGCATGGCAGAGGGCGTGCACCAGTCAGTGCTTGGTACCCTGGGCGCACGGGGCGACACCAGCAGCACCCAAACAGGCAGTCACCCGCAAGCCACCGGCTTGACCGGCTGGGTGTACAGCGCAGTGCGCGGGATCACCACCCTGGTGGGCAAATCGGCAGACACCGCCTTGCGCGCCCTCACCCCTTTGCTGGAAACCGCTGGCGCACACCCCCCTGAATCCCCCCAGCGTGCCGCCGTGGTGGCGGCACTGAACGGCGTGCTGGGGGACCACTTGGCCGCCACTGGCAACCCGCTAGCCACGCCCATGAGCTTGCGCTTTAACGGCGCTGTGCTGGAGCCCGGCCAGATGCCGGCCCCGACAGCGGTCAACGGCAAGCTGCTGATCGTGCTGCACGGCCTGTGCATGAACGACCTGCAGTGGGAACATGCGGGAGCAGACGGCACCCCCACCAGCCACGCCGCCGCACTGGCTGCGGCCCATGGCTACACCCCTGTGTTTGTGCGCTACAACACCGGCCTGCACACCTCGGTGAATGGCGCAGCGCTGTCAGACAAGCTAAGCGAGCTGGTAGCCCACTGGCCTGTGGCGGTAGAAAGCATCACCGTGCTGGTGCACAGCATGGGCGGGCTGGTCGCGCGCAGTGCCTGCGCCCAAGCGCAAACCGCCACCACAGTGGCCGGATGGCGCCCTTTACTCAAGGCCTTGGTGTTCTTGGGCACTCCCCACCACGGTGCGCCGCTGGAGCGCGCGGGCAATTGGGTCGATGTGGTGCTGGGCAGCACGCCGTATTCACGCCCCCTGGCCAAGCTGGGCCAGCTGCGCAGCGCCGGCATCACCGACCTGCGCTACGGCTTGGTGCAAGCGTCAGACTGGCAAGGCCACGACCGCTTCCGCCGGCAACCGGACCGGCGCACCCACCTGCCCCTGCCCGAGGGCGTGGCCTGCTACACCGTGGCCGCCACCGTAGCCAAACCGCGCAGCCTGCTGGCCGAGCGCTTGGTGGGCGACGGGTTGGTGCCCCTGCACAGCGCTTTGGGCCGGCACGACGATGCCGCCCGCACCCTGCGCTTCGCTAAAAACCAGCAAGCCGTGGTGTACCGGCTCAATCACATGGAGTTGCTTAGCAGCCCTGTAGTGCGCGACCTGTTGGTGGGTTGGCTGGCCCCCTCTTGAAAGCGGCGCCCTCGCCCATAATTGAGGGTTGCCCGCGTCGCAAGCGAAACCACTTGCGGCGCACATCGCTTTTTTGAGACTCAGAGACGGAACTATGACCAAGCAAACCATGAATTTCCAGGCCGAAGTAGCCCAGCTGCTGCACCTGGTGACGCACTCCCTGTACTCCAACAAAGAGATTTTTCTCCGCGAGTTGATCTCCAACGCGTCGGACGCGTGCGACAAGCTGCGCTTTGAAGCGATCAACGACGGCGGCCTGTACGAAAACGACCCCGAGCTGAAGGTCAAAGTCACGTTCGACCAAGACGCCAAGACACTCACCATCACCGACAACGGCATTGGCTTGTCGATGCAAGAAGCCATCGACAACCTGGGCACGATTGCCAAGAGCGGCACCAAAGACTTTGTGAGCAAGCTCAGCGGCGACCAAAAGGCCGACAGCAACCTGATCGGCCAGTTCGGCGTGGGCTTTTACTCCGGCTTTATCGTGGCCGACAAGATCACCGTCGAATCCCGCCGTGCCGGCCTGAAGGCCGATGAAGCCGTGCGCTGGGTGAGCGACGGCGGCGCCAGCGGTGGCGGTGCGTTTGAGGTGGAAGCCATCTCGCGCGAAGCGCGCGGCACCAGCGTCATCCTGCACCTGCGAGAAGACGC
>DAINNP010000351.1:0-2073 GCA_036735785.1 Rhodoferax sp.
TGCCCGGCAATCCGGTGTCCAGCTTCGTAACCTTTCTGATGCTGGTTCGGCCGTTTCTTTTGCGCCTGCAAGGCGTGCAGGATGTTGCTATGAAAAGCATAGCTGTCCGTGCCGATTTTGACTGGCCCAAGGCCGATAAACGCCGTGAGTTTTTGCGGGTGCGCCACAACAACAACGGTGGTCTCGATCTTTTTGCCAACCAGAGCTCCGGGGTGTTGACCTCGGCGGTGTGGAGCGATGGGCTGGTAGATGTGGTTCCGGGTGAACCGGTTCTGTACGGGCAAGCCGTACGGTTTATTCCTTTTCACGCGTTGTTGGCATGAGGGTCACCGTTCGGTACTTTGCCTCGATGCGCGAAGCCATGGGCACCAGCGCTGAAGTGTTGGACACGGTAGCCACCACCTTGGAGCAGTTGCGCGCGGAGCTGATCGCGCGGGGGGGCACCGGCGCAGTCGCACTGGGCACCGATCGCTCTGTGCGCATGGCACTCAATCAGGTGATGAGCGGCCCGGGCGACCTCCTGCACGAGGGCTGCGAAGTCGCGTTCTTTCCGCCAGTGACCGGTGGCTGACGGAGACCCGTGGTGGCTCCAAATAATCTCCCCGACGCTGGCGCGCGGGTACGAATCCAAGAGGCAGCATTCGACGTCGCTGCCG
Source organism: Rhodoferax sp. (assembly GCA_036735785.1). Classification (GTDB taxonomy): domain Bacteria; phylum Pseudomonadota; class Gammaproteobacteria; order Burkholderiales; family Burkholderiaceae_C; genus Allorhodoferax. The sequence continues at coordinate 657 of DAINNP010000351.1, forward strand.
AACTCGCTGCGCTGCAGGCAGGTGACCCCCGCGTCGGTGCGGTGTGCAGTTTTGTCGGCACGGTGCGCGACCGCAATGCGCCGGGTGCTGCAGGCTCGGTCCAGACCCTGGAGCTGGAACACTACCCGGGGATGACTGAGAAGTCGATTGAAGCCATGGTGGACGCTGCGTTTGCCCGCTTCGATATCCTGGGCGCGCGGGTGGTACACCGGGTGGGTGTGCTGCAGCCCACTGAGGGGGTGGTGCTGGTCGCCGTCAGCTCGGCCCACCGTGGCCAGAGTTTTCAGGCCTGTGAATTCATCATGGATTACCTCAAGACCCAGGCACCGTTCTGGAAGAAAGAGGCCACGCCCGAAGGCGCGCACTGGGTGGATGCGCGGGTGAGCGACGATGAGGCCTTGGCCCGCTGGGGCATTGCCGCCCGCAACGCTTGACCGGGCAAGGGCTCAGTTCAGGTACTTGGGGCGCTCAGCGAGGGCAAATGCATCCCAGTCGCTGGTGTCCGCGTCCATAGAAGCCTGGGTGGGCAACGCGGACTGGGTATCCGGTTGATTTGCGCCGCTGATTCCCCATCCGCTGGCCTGCAGACCGAGGCGCAACACATGGAGCAGGGCCAGCGCCGTTTCGCTCACCATGTGGATCTCAACGGTACGGGTCTCGGTTTGTCCTTGGCACGCTTCGTCAAAGCGCAAGCTCATTTCGTGTTTGTTCAGCAGCTGGTAGTGGGCTGCGGTCACCAGTAGCGGCCCGCCTGCGTCGGGTGATGCCTCTTGATACGGGGTCTGGAAGTCTGACTGGCCCAGAGTCTCCGCCTGCTGATGGGCTCGCACGGCACCTTCTGCCGCACCGTCGTGGCCCACGGTCTGCGGATCGCTCAGGCTGAGCTCGTGCACCGCCTTGTCGAGATGGGGGAACAGGTCCAGCATCAAACGGCGGGTCAGCCACAGGCCTTGCTCATCGCCCGCGGTCGAGTTCATCCGCACCAGCAGGCGGTCTTGCTCGGCGACATAGCTGACTTGAAACTGGTGGACTTGCATGCGGACTCAACGACAAAATGGCCAGCACGCATTATCGGGCTCCGGGGTCTTTCAGCCCAGAGTTTGCGCTAGGTCAAACATCACCACTGCCGGTGACTTGAAAACCATCGGCAGGGCCCAAGCTGATGCATCAACGGATGAACCGTGAGGAGTAACCCCATGCGAATCGACAAACTGACCACCAAATTTCAAGAAGCCCTGGCAGAGGCGCAAACGCTTGCGCTGACCCATGACAACGCCTTTATTGAGCCTGTGCACGTGCTGGCGGCCATGATCCGCACCGACGATGCGCCCAAGGCCTTGATGAACCGGGCCGGCGTCAATGTGGCGGGCTTGCTGGCGTCTGCCGAGGCCGGCATCAAGCGCCTGCCGCAGGTGCA
>DAINNP010000352.1:0-2066 GCA_036735785.1 Rhodoferax sp.
TGGACAACACCCGTTTTGTGACCGCCAACGAGGGCGACTACAAAGGCGGCTCACGCAGCATCTCCATCTTCAACACCGATGGCCGAGTGGAGTGGGACAGTGGCAACTTTCTGGACCACGAAGCCATGCGCCTGGGCCATTACCCCGAGAGCCGCTCCGCTGCCAAAGGCAACGAGCCCGAAGGTGTCGAGGTCGGCGTGTTTGGCAAAGACACTTTGATCTTCGTGGGCTCCGAACGCTCTTCGCTGGTCACCGTGTGGCGGGACCGGGGTGCGGGCAAAGCGCCTGAATACCTGCAGGCCTTGCCCGCCGGCAGTGGCCCTGAAGGGCTGACTGCGATCCCGCAGCGCGGCTTGTTGGTGGTCGCCAGTGAAAACGATGCAGCTGCCCGCTCCAGTGTGATGATTTACCAGCAAGGCGCGGATGCACCTGCGTACCCCACGCTCATGTCCAGCGACTCGCCCGCGGGCCCGCCCATTCCTTGGGGCGCGATCTCCGGCACCACTGCAGACCGCAAGCAGGCCGGGCGCCTGTTCGCTGTGACTGACAGCGTCTACGCGACTACCCGCATTTTGGAAATCGACACGAATTTCACGCCCGCACTGATCACGAACGCGATGACCGTCACCAAAGACGGCAAGCCCGTGGGCTACGACGGCGAGGGCATTGCCCAGCGCGTGGATGGCGGCTTCTGGGTAGCCTCCGAGGGGGACCCGGACAAGAAGCCTGCGCCCTTGCGCAACATGCTCTTGCGCCTGAACGCCAAGGCCGAAGTGCAAGAAGAAATCGAATTGCCCGAGGCACTGGCCCGCCATGCCACCCGCTTTGGTTTCGAAGGCGTAACGATTACTGGCACCGGTGATCAGGAAGTGGTGTGGCTGGCTGTGCAGCGCGAGTGGAAGGATGACCCCAAGGGTTTCACCAAAATCTTGCGCTACACCCCGGCGACCAAAACCTGGGGCGTGCTGCATTACCCGCTGGAAGCCACCAAGGCAGAAGGCGGCTGGGTCGGACTGTCAGAAATCACGGCTGTCGGCCCTGACACCTTTGTCGTGATCGAGCGAGACAACCAGTTTGGCGATTCCGCCTTGAAAACCCTGCACAGCTTCTCGGTGGCTGGATTGACGGCCGCCGCCCCCGGCGATGCCAAAGTGCCGGTCGTGACCAAGCGCCTGTTGCGTAACCTCGTGCCCGACCTGCAAAAGCCTCACGGCTATGTGTTGGACAAGGTAGAGAGTTTTGCGGTGGACAGCGCGGGCCAGGCCTTTGCGATTACTGACAACGACGGTGTGGATGGCTCCAACGGCGAGACGCAGTTTTTGCGCCTCGGCGCGTTGCCTGGTCTGCGCTGAGCGGCCACCCGCGCCTAATTGGCGCGTGGGTGCTTATCTTCGCGTCAGCATCATGGAATCGCCATAGCTGAAGAAGCGGTAGCCGCGCGCAATCGCGTCGCGGTACAGGCCCATGACGTGGTCATAGCCGGTGAAGGCGCTCACCAGCATCATCAGGCTGCTCTTGGGCAGGTGGAAGTTGGTGACCAGCACATCGACCAGCTTGAACTCAAAGCCGGGGGTGATGAAGATGTTGGTGTCGCCACTGGCAATGCCTGTCTTGGCCCAGCTCTCCAGGGTGCGCACACTGGTCGTGCCCACCGCCACCACGCGGCCGCCGCGCGCCTTGCAGGCGGCAATGGCGGCCTGGGTTTCTGGCGGCACGTTGTACCACTCGCTGTGCATCTGGTGTTCGGCGATGTTCTCGGTTTTGACCGGCTGGAAGGTGCCAGCGCCCACATGCAGCGTCACATGCGCACGGTGTACGCCCATGGCATCGAGCTGCGCAAATACACCTTCGTCAAAATGCAAGGCGGCGGTCGGTGCAGCCACTGCGCCGGGGTTCTTGGCAAACACGGTTTGGTAGCGCTGCACATCCTCCGGCGAGTCGCTGTGGGTGATGTAGGGCGGCAGCGGCACATGGCCGTGGCGCTCCATGAGCGTGTAAGGGTCATCGCCGCGGTCGTTGCTCAGCACAAAGCGGTAAATCGGCCCGTCCACATTCGGCCAGCGGCC
>DAINNP010000353.1:0-2066 GCA_036735785.1 Rhodoferax sp.
AGGGCATTCCCGTGTCCGGCCAGGATGGTGACCATGCCGCGCTGAACCGCGTGGCTCTGGGCAGCCAGACCGTGTCGGTCTGGAAAGACGCCCGCGACCTGGGCCGTGACGCTGCCGCAGCTGCGGTGGTGTTGGCCAAGGGCCAAAAAGTGGCAGCGGCCCAAACCTGGAGCGGTGGCGAGAAGAAAGTGGCCCTGCAAGCCCAGTTCTTGAAGCCCGTGCCTATTACCGCCAAGAACCTCGATGTGGTGGTGAAAGCCGGCTGGATCAAGAAGGACGACCTGTGCAAGGGCGTAGATATGGCCAAGGCTCCCGCAGCTTGTAAGTAGTAGGCACCCCCTGAGCCGCAGTGCGGCAGCCCCCTCCGACGGGGCGCGCCCTGCGGTTTTTTTATGTCTGGCGGAGAAGCGTTGTGAATCCCGTAATGAATTCCTTGAAACAGGCGTCCATCGATTGGCGTCTGGTAATGATGGGCACCGTGTTGGCAGCGATTGCCATCGTGTTCAACATCCTGTCCGGCGGACTGTTTATGTCCCCCGAGAACCTTTACAACATTGCCCAGCAAACCGCGGTGGTTGGCGTGGTCGCCACCGTGGTGGTGCTCGTCATCGTGGCGCGCCATATCGACCTGTCGGTGGGCTCGGTCATGGGTTTTGTGGGCGTGCTGATTGCCACCCTGATGTACACCGGCGGCTGGCACTGGGTGCCGGCCTCGCTGGCCGGGCTGGCGGTCGCCATTGCCGTGTCGCTGTACCAGGGCGCCCTGACTGCCAAGCTGGGCGTGCCCTCGTTTGTAGTCACGCTGGGCGGGCTGATGTCGTTTCGCGGCGCCGCCTTTCTGGTGGCCGATGGCAAAACCCAGCCAGTGAACGATTTGTTTTTCCAGCGCTTGGGCGGCGGCTTTGATGGCGCCATCGGTGTGAGCGCCAGCTGGGCGCTGGCTGTTGCGATTGTGTTGGCCCTGGTGCTGCAAATGTGGGCCAAGCGCCGCGCCAAAGCCTCTTACGAAGTGCCCAACAACCCCCTGTGGCTGGACGCACTCATGGTGCTGGTGCCAGTCATCCTCGTAGTGGGCTTTGTGGCCGCCATGAACCGCTACCAGATCCCCAGCAAAGACGCGCCCCAGGGTGTGCCGATTCCGGTGTTGATCTGGGCCAGTGTGGCGCTGGTGCTGTCTTTCATCGTGCACCGCACCCGCTTCGGGCGCTATGTGTTCGCCATGGGTGGCAACCCGGAGGCTGCGGCGCTGGTCGGTATACCGGTGCGCAAGGTCACGCTGATGCTGTTTGCACTGATGGGTGTGCTCATCACGATTGCGGCCATGGTCTCGATTGCCCGGCTGAATGCCGGCACCAACTCGCTGGGCACCAGCATGGAGCTGTATGTGATTGCCGCTGCCGTGATCGGTGGCACCGCACTGGCCGGCGGCAGCGGGTCCATCGTGGGCTCAGTGCTGGGCGCACTCATCATGCAAAGCATTGACAGCGGCATGCTGCTGCTGGACGTATCCATCGGGGTGCGCTACGTGATCATCGGGCAGGTGCTGATTGCAGCGGTGGTGTTTGATGTGATTTATCGCCGCATGACAGGAGACACCGTATGAGCGAGCCACGCACTCCCTTGGTTGCCATGCGCAACATCCGTAAAGCCTTTGGTGGCGTGCATGCGGTCGAGGATGTGAGCATCAACCTCTACCCCGGCGAAGTGGTGGCCCTGCTGGGCCACAACGGCGCAGGCAAATCGACCCTCATGAAAATGCTGGCCGGTGCCTACCCGATTGACAGCGGCGAAGTGCTGATCAATGGCGACAAAGCCAACATCCGCACCCCGGTGGACGCCCAGCACTGCGGCATCGAGTCGATTTACCAGACGCTGGCCCTCGCTGACAACCTAGACGCCGTCGCCAACCTGTTTTTGGGCCGTGAGCTGCTGACCCGCTGGAACACCCTGGACGACCACCGCATGGACGCGGACGCCCGCAAGGTGTTTCACCGGCTCAACAAAAACTTTAAAAATGTGCGCACGCCGGTGCGCCGCCTCTCGGGCGGGCAGCGCCAGGTGGTGGC
>DAINNP010000354.1:0-2060 GCA_036735785.1 Rhodoferax sp.
GTGGTGTCGCCGATCATCAGTACCCGGTCAGCCTCCACCCCGAATTCCATCATCAGCTCTTGCAGCATGAGGGGGTGGGGCTTGCCGGCGGTCTCGTCCGCCGTGCGGGAGCCATCAAAAATGCCTTGCAGGTTCACATCGCGCAGCGCTTCATTCAGGCCGCCGCGGCTTTTGCCGGTGGCAACTGTCAGCAGGTGCTGGCGGGCTTTGAGCCGATCCAGCATCTCCAACACACCTGTAAACAAGGTGATGTCGTTCTGGTGCACGCTGTAGTGGTGCTTGTAACGCGCACCTAACAGCGGGTATTTGTCAGCCGGCACATCCGGCGCGGCATGGGCCAATGCTTGCATCAGCCCCATGCCTATGACGTAGGACGCATCTTTGTCGCTGGGTACGGTGCCCCCTACATCCTGCACCGCCAGCTGGATGCAACGGGTGATGAGGGCGGTGGAGTCAAACAAAGTGCCATCCCAATCGAATGCGATCAGGTCAAAACGGCGGGAGCGGAAAGCGGTGGAATTCATGCCTCAATTTAACCCTGAACCGGTGCCATCGCGCCCGGATCTTCCGGAATGGCCTGCAGCAGAAAACGGGCAAGTTCGGGCGGCAGGTCGGTCTGCAGGGCCACGCGCTCACCGGTCGCCGGGTGGTTGCACTGGAATCGCCATGCGTGCAAAAACATGCGCTTGAGCGGCACAAGCCCTTCGTCACGGGCCAGCGCCTTGTTCAACTCGAAATCGCCATATTTGTCATCGCCCACAATGCCCATGCCTTCCGAGGCCAAGTGCACCCGGATCTGGTGGGTGCGACCGGTCTTGATCGTCACCTCCAACAAGGAATAGGCCTTTTGCTGCGGCGTTTGCGCAACGCAAGCCGCGGGCGTGACCGAATGCACCTTGACCAAGCTCAAGGACGGCATAGCGTCCGCATGGTCTTTAGCCACCACGCGGACACGGCGCTCGCCATCCGGCAGCAGGTATTTCTGCAAAGACTTGTCCAAGACCTTCTTATTAGCCGGCCACTGCCCTGCCACCAGAGCCAGATAGGTTTTGCCAGTCTCGCGTTCCCGGAACTGGTCTTGCAAGTTCTTCAAGGCGCTGCGTTTCTTGGCGACCAGCAGAATGCCGCTGGTTTCCCGGTCCAGCCGGTGCACCAGCTCCAGAAACGTCGCCTTGGGGCGTGCCATGCGCAATTGCTCAATCACGCCAAAACTCACCCCCGAACCGCCATGTACCGCCACACCTGCCGGTTTGTTCACCGCCAGAAAATGGTCGTCTTCAAACAGCACCGGGAAGTCCTTGGCCGGCACAAAGCGGTGGGCCTGCTCGGCCATCGCAGCTGTTTTTTGGTCTGCACGCTCGGACGTGCGCACCGGTGGCAGGCGGATAAGGTCGCCCGCGGCAATCCGGGTGTCGGCGCTGGCGCGGCCTTTGTTCACGCGGACTTCGCCGCTGCGGATGATGCGGTAAACGTGGGTCTTGGGGACGCCCTTGAGCTCCCGCATCAGAAAGTTGTCGAGGCGCTGACCAGCGCTGTCTTCATCCACCGTCACGGATTTGACTTGGGTGTTGGCCAGGGGGGCCGTTGAGGGCTCTTTGCCCCCTATAATGTGTTTCACTAGCGACGCGCCGTAAGTGGTTGATTTGTCTGGAGTTTAGTCCACACCCCACTGAACGCAGCGCTGGAAGGTCGAAGTCCCCGTTTGGCGCCAGCTGTAAATCACACGCCACCTGCCTGTGATGGCAGCGACACCACACGGTCAAGCCGACGAATTGAAACCCTGATACGGAATACCCCAAGTCTGCCAACCCACGGTTGGCGGGCGGAATGAAACGAGATGTTTGTGTTGCTAAGCCTGATCACCTTGTGCCTGCGGAGCGTTTACGCCCCGTTTGGTGGCACAAATCGGCCTGCAGCCCCGGTACTACCTGCGCAACCAGCTAGCATTTTTGTAGCGAGTTCACAAACGCATTCCCTCGTCCCCATCCACGCGCCTACGCTTCGACACCTCGTGTGACCTGAAGTTCTCCGGCAATTCCTCCTCACTTCAATTCGTCAGT
>DAINNP010000355.1:0-2053 GCA_036735785.1 Rhodoferax sp.
TCGCCGACGTAGTTCTCTGGAAAGAAGTGGCGCTCGATCAGCTCAATCAGGATGTGCAGCACCTTAATGTGCAGCTCCTGCACCCGGTCTGCGTAAGTGCCACCGGGGGTGCAGATGTACACATCGCTCAAGGGCTCCAGCTTTTCGCTGCGCTTGCCGCTGAGGATGATGACCTTCATGCCCAGTGCTTTGGCCGCCTCGGCGGCCTTGATCACATTCTTGCTGGTGCCACTGGTGCTGAGCGCCACCAGGCAATCGCCTGCGCGGCCGTGGCCTTCGACGTAGCGGGCGAACACTTGCTCGTAGCCGTGGTCATTGCCCACACAAGTCAGGTGGCCGGCATCGCTGATAGCAGTAGCGCCCAAGGCCTTGCGGTCCTTGCGATAGCGGCCTGTCAGCTCTTCGGCAAAGTGCATGGCGTCACACATGGAGCCGCCGTTGCCGCAGGAGTAAACACGGCCCTGCTTCTCAAACGTGGCAATCAGCAACTGCGCCGCCTGCTCGACGGTCGCCAACGCGGCCGGGTTGGCCAACAAGGCTGTCAGTGCGGAGTGCGCCTCTTGCAGGCTCGATTCGATATGGTGTTTCATGTAGCGATTATCTCCAGCCACACCTAAACCGCGTGGTACCCGCCTGGGCGACTATTTGGCAACAATGGTCTTGCCGATGGGTGCCAGCGCAATCAGCGCCAGCTTCATGTGCTGAATGCCAAAAGGAATGCCGATGATGGTGACAAAACAGGCCAGCGCCGACACCAAATGCCCGATAGCCAGCCACCACCCAGCCAATACAAACCAAATCACATTGCCCACCAAGCCCAAGGTGCCGGTGCCAATGTCGTCCTGCTGCGTCAGATCCTTGCGGTTCACAGCCTCCTTGCCGAAGGGCAAGAACGCAAACTGCCCGATCACGAAACACGCCTTGGCCCACGGCAAGCCCACGATGGTGATGGCGGCCAAAACACCGACCAACCACCAACCGACGCCCATCAGAAAGCCGCCGAGGATGAACCAGAGAATATTGCCGAGAGTGCGCATGGTGTTGGCGTTCCACGAAAAAAGTGTGATCGTACCCGGTCCATCAGTCCCCCACATGCGCGCAATGCCTCACACATCCATCGATTCACTATAAAAACAATAGCTGCTTGCGCATACCCCACCTGGGCTAGAGGCCCATTTGGCATAAAAAAGGCCACCCGAGGGCGGCCTGTGCACGGCGGTGCCGGGCAATCCGAGTTAGTGGCGGAAGTGGCGCACGCCACTGAACACCATAGACACGCCGCGCTCGTTGGCCGCGTCAATGACTTCCTGGTCGCGCATCGAGCCACCGGGCTGGATGACGCAGGTCGCGCCATGGTCGACCACCACATCCAAGCCATCGCGGAAGGGGAAGAACGCATCGCTCGCCACCACCGTGCCTGCCAAGGACAGATTCGCGTGGCCGGCCTTGATGCTGGCGATGCGGGCCGAGTCCAGGCGGCTCATCTGGCCGGCGCCCACGCCCATGGTCATGCCGCCCTTGCAGAAGACGATGGCGTTGGACTTGACGTACTTGGCCACCTTCCATGCGAACAGCAGGTCGTTCAGCTCTTCAGCAGTGGGTTGCTTGGTCGTCACGACCTTCAAGTCGCTCAGCGCCAGCTCATGGTTGTCTGCAGTCTGCAGCAAGATGCCCGAGCCGATGCGTTTCATATCCATCAGGTTGCGGCCCTGGTCCCATGGCGTAGTGCCGCCCTTGGGCAGGTCGATTTGCAGAATACGCACATTAACCTTGGTCTTGAACACTTCCAGCGCTGCGGGTGTGAAGCTCGGGGCCATCAACACTTCCACAAATTGCTTGGAGATTTGCTGAGCACCAGCTTCGTCCAGCTCCGTATTCAAGGCAATGATGCCGCCGAACGCGCTGGTGGGATCGGTCTGGAAGGCCTTGCTGTAGGCCTCAAGGGCGTTGGCACCCACGGCCACGCCACATGGGTTGGCGTGCTTGACGATCACACAAGCTGGCGTGTCAAAGCTCTTCACACACTCCCAGGCAGCGTCCGCATCGGCGATGT
>DAINNP010000356.1:0-2048 GCA_036735785.1 Rhodoferax sp.
CGGCGTTCTACAAATTCTGTGTCGCCCGGCTCCGGGTCATTGTTGGCTGGATCGTTCCAACCGAAGAACTTGCAAACCTCGGCGCGCTGCTTCTGGGCGTCGGCATATCCCAGCGCCATCAGCTCGGTGGTGTAGCCGCTCTCAAACAGTAGGTAGCTGGCGAGTGCGGCGCCTTTGACGTCGGCCTTGGCGGACGACACCCCGACGCCGCCCAGCATGGTGCGCACCGCGTGCGGCAGGTCGCCCACGTGCCGCGAGGCGACTGCATCCAGCCGTTGGCTAGGCGCAATGACCAGCAGCTCCACCGGCCGCAAAGAGCTGCCTTTGCGCAAGTCCTCTGGCACCAGTTTGATGGTCTGGTTGATGCGCTGCACCCGCTCCACATCCACAGCCAGTGCATCCAGAAAGATATTGGACAAGGCGTGACCGGCGATCTGGGCGATGCTCGGGTAGCTGCTGGTGGTGTGGAGGTGCGCCTCTTCTTTGGGCTCGTGCATGCGCCCGGCGCCGATCACCAGTATGCGTTCTGCTCCTAAATGGATAGCAGGTGCCACCGGCGCACTTTGGCGCATAGAGCCGTCGCCAAAGTATTCATCCCGCCCGTTGATGTGCAACTGCGTGGCCGGAAACACAAACGGGATCGCGCTGGATGCGAGCAGGTGTGCATGGGTGATCCGGTCCCGGACGGCGAATCGCTGGGTGCGGAACCAGGGCATGAGGCGCCTGTCACCCTCAAAAAAGGTCACGTGATCGCCGGTGCTGTAGCTAGACGCCGTGACCGCCAGCGCCTGCAAATGCCCCTGGCGCACCAGTTCCGGCAAGCGGTCTAGCGGCACCAGACTCTGCAAAAGTTCACTCAAAGGGCTATTGTCGAGTAGCGAGCGCGGTTTAACGCGGCGCCATTTGGCCAGCACCCAACCCAGCGAGAGCAGGGTCATCCAGGTCGCGCCGGAGCGCAACATGCTCAGGTGGTCCGCGCGGTACACATCGTGCGCATGGAAGTTTTGCCAGGTGTGCGCGATCTTGCGGACTGTGCCGTCGAAATCATCCGACCCGCAGGCCAGGGCCGACGCGTTGATAGCCCCGGCAGAAGTGCCGGCAATGATGGGAAAGGGGTTGGGTTGCCAGCCCGCACCGCAGGCCAGCCGCAAGTCGGCAATCGCCTCCAAGACTCCGACTTGGTAGGCGGCACGTGCGCCTCCGCCGGTCAGCAGCAGGCCGGTCATGGGTACGGTGGACATGGCAGCGCTCATGCTCTTCATTATGAAAAGCCCACCGGACTTGTAAATAGCAAAGTGTGCGGGGTTAACCCTTGATTGGTGGCACAGACTTTGCACCTTGGGCAGCGGCGGGTATGCCCCCTTGGATAGACTCGCCCGATTCAGGAGTTTTTATGGCGTTTACCGAACAAGACATTACCCAGGCCCTGCAGAGCCTGATCGACCCGAACACCGGCGCCACGTTTGCCAGCGCCAAAGCTTTCAAAAACATCAAGGTGCAAGGCGCTGACGTGCAGCTGGACTTGGAGCTGGGCTACCCCGCCAAGAGCCAATGGCCCGCGCTGGTGGCACTGGTAACCGACACCGCACGCACCGTGGCCGGCGTCGGTGCTGTGACCGTGAGCCCCAAGCTCCACATCGTGCCCCATGCGGTGCAGCGCGGTGTGCAGCTGCTGCCGGGTGTGAAAAACATTGTGGCCGTGGCATCCGGCAAGGGCGGTGTGGGCAAGAGCACCACTGCAGCCAACCTGGCGTTGGCCTTGGCCGCCGAGGGCGCCCGGGTGGGTTTGCTCGATGCAGACATTTACGGCCCCAGCCAACCCATGATGATGGGCATTGAAGGCCGCCCCGACACAACCGACGGCAAAACCATGGAGCCCATGGAAAACCATGGCGTGCAGGTCATGTCGATTGGCTTCTTGGTCGATGGTGATCAGGCCATGATTTGGCGCGGCCCCATGGCTACCCAAGCGCTGGAGCAGTTGCTGCGCCAGACCAACTGGAAAGACCTCGATTACCTGATCGTCGACATGCCGCCCGGCACAGGTG
>DAINNP010000357.1:0-2019 GCA_036735785.1 Rhodoferax sp.
AGGCCCTGCTGCGCCTTGGTGGTGCTCTTGATGTGCCACTGCAGCAGCGGCATGTGGAGCGCCTGAGCCACTTCTTCGGCCAGCATGGTTTTGCCGGTGCCGGGCTCCCCTTTGACCAGCAGCGGGCGCTTGAGCGTGATGGCGGCGTTGACGGCCAGCATCAGGTCTTGCGTGGCGACGTAGTTCTCAGAACCTTGGAATTTCATGGTGGTGGCGTTTGCAGGTGACACAGGGTGCGTCGGAGCCGGGTTGCGATCTGTCCAATGGCGGCCGGCGGATCAGGGTAATCAATAAGGGGCCGGTGATAGTCGAGTCTATATAATCAGCCGTTGATTTTTATCAATCGTCCATCTCATTGTGCTTGCAAAATGAACCAACTGTTGTCCACGATCGCCCGTACCGTTGTCGCCGCTGCGACCCTTTCTGCGGCCGCACTGACCGCCCAGGCCCAAGGTGTGACGGGCAATGCCGATGCCGGCAAGAAGAAGGCCGAAATGTGCATCGGTTGCCATGGCATCCTGGGTTACCAGAACAGCTTCCCTGAGATCCACAAAGTCCCCAAGATTTCGGGCCAGTCGGACAAGTACATCGTCTCTGCGCTGACCGCCTACAAGAAGGGTGACCGCAAGCACCCGTCCATGCGGGGCATCGCCGGCTCGCTGTCCGAGCAGGACATGGCCGATCTGGCAGCCTTCTACACCGCGCAGGTCGACAAGCCCGCCGCCGAAGCCCCCAAGGCCGCCAGCGCCGCCGCGGCTGCCCTGATCGAAAAGGGCGCCTGTGCTTCCTGCCACGGTGCCAACTTCAGCAAGCCAATCGACCCGAGCTACCCCAAGATCGGTGGCCAACACGCCGACTACCTGTTTGTCGCCCTCAAGGCCTACACGGTCGAAGGCAACAACGTGGTGGGCCGCGCCAACCCCATCATGGCCGGCATCGCCAAGCAGTTCAAACCCGCTGAAATGCGCGAGATCGCCAAGTACCTCGCCACGGTGGAAGGCGAACTCCAGACGGTGCCTCAATCGCGCTTCCGCTGAGCTGCGCCACATTCCCATGAAAAAGCCGCTCACCGAGCGGCTTTTTTGTGGTCGTTCATCAAATGCGTGGGATGCGGAGAGATCCCCTTCATCGCATGCCGTGGAACCGGCTTTCGCCGGGCCACAGGGGTGGTCACTATTGGTGGATGCTGCGCAGCGATACAGGGGGGGTTAATCCTTGGTGGCGCGCTGGCGCACCTGTTCGATGTAGGCCTGGCCATCGGGTGGGCGGCCGGCGCGCTGGCTTTCCCACAGCATGCGGCCCAGGCACTCCATCACCTCGTGGTGTGCTGCGTGCAGGTCGCCGCGGCGTGCAGCCAGCAACTCCACCGCCTGGCGAATGCCTGGGGGCTGGTCGATGCTGCATTGCTCGCTGATCGACAGGTGCATGGACAAGTGCAGAAACGGGTTCTCACCCGTGGCGTTGCCCGGCTCACCCATGCGGGCGATCGCCGCGTCCACATCGGCCAATTCGGCGTGGTACTCGGGATGTTCGGCGATCCACTGGCCGGCCAGCATTTCGATGGCCTCCATGGGTTGCTGACCCAGGCGTTTGGCATGGACCGCACAGAAAAAGCGCCGCACATCGGCTTGTGAGGGATTGAACATGGCGAGATTGTCCCGCAAGCAACGCCACCCCATGTTTCGCTTGGGTACAGTAGCGCCCAACAATCAGGAGACACCCCATGCCCCAAGCCTTCATCTGCGACGCGATCCGCACCCCGTTTGGCCGCTACGGCGGCGCGCTCAGCTCGGTGCGCACCGACGACCTGGCCGCCATCCCGCTGCGCGCGCTGATGGCCCGCAACCCCGGCGTGGACTGGGCCGCGGTCACCGACGTGATCTACGGCTGCGCCAACCAGGCCGGTGAAGACAACCGCAACGTCGCCCACATGGCCACCTTGCTGGCTGGCCTGCCGCCCGAAGTGCCCGGCAGCACGATCAACCGCCTGTGCGGCTCCAGCCTGGACGCCGTGGGCAC
>DAINNP010000358.1:0-2016 GCA_036735785.1 Rhodoferax sp.
GTTCTGAAGCTGTGAAGGCTTACTTGGTGTCCAAGGGCATCGAAAAGAACCGCGTCTACACAGAAGGCAAGGGCGAGAAGCAACCCGTTGCTGACAACAAGACCAAAGAAGGCCGTTCCAAGAACCGCCGCGTGGAAATCGAAGTGGTTGGCACACGCGCCAAGTAATCTGTTCTTTTGAACGATCAGAAAAAACCCGCTCAGGCGGGTTTTTTCTTGCCCCTACATAATCAAGCCATGACATCCACCATCAACGCCGACCCCGCCGAACTGGCTAAATTTTCAGAACTCGCCCATCGTTGGTGGGATTTGGAGAGCGAGTTCAAACCGCTCCATCAAATCAACCCCCTGCGTTTGGGGTGGATCCAAAGTTTTGTGCCCTTGGCGAACCAGCGTTTGGTCGATATTGGTTGTGGCGGTGGAATACTGGCTGACGCAGCTGCCCGTCAAGGTGCTGAAGTACTGGGCATTGATCTGTCGACCAAAGCCCTGCGTGTCGCCCAACTCCATGCGATGGAAGCCGAAACTACTGGGGTGACTTATCGCGAGGTCAGTGCGGAGGCTCTGGCCATAGAAGCACCGGCGGCATTTGATGTGGTTACCTGTATGGAAATGCTGGAGCACGTGCCTGACCCGGCCTCGGTAGTGGCGTCGTGCGCTCAAATGGTCAAGCCCGGTGGGTGGGTATTTTTTTCGACCTTGAACCGCAACCCTATGTCGTTCATTCAGGCGATTGTGGGGGCTGAGTATGTACTCAAGCTCCTGCCCAAAGGAACCCACGAGTACGCCAAAATGATCCGCCCCAGCGAGCTAGCGCATTTTTGCCGCGCGGCTGGGTTGGACTTGAAAGCCACCAAAGGGCTTGGGTACAACCCCATTACCGGTAAATATTCACTGAACAACAGCACGCAAGTCAACTACTTGTTCGCTACCCAAAGGCCGCTCGAATGACCTTGCGTACACCGCGCGGCGTTATCAAGGCCGTCCTCTTTGACCTGGATGGGACGCTCATCGACAGCGCTCCGGATCTGGGTGCCGCAGCAGACAAGATGCGCACCGATCGTGGCCTTGCATCTCTGCCCGATGAGGCCTACCGCCCCATGGCCGGTGCCGGTGCCCGTGGCATGCTGCAAGTCGCATTTGGCATGACGCCGGAAACGCCTGATTTTGCGGAAATGCGTGAGGAGTTTTTTCAAAATTACGAGAAAAGCATGACCGCGCGCACCTATGTTTTTGCAGGCGTGCAAGCATTGCTTGCGCAAATCAGCGCTGCCGGGTGCTTGTGGGGTGTGGTGACCAACAAGTCCAAGCGGTTTACCGAGCCACTCGTCGCCCAGCTGCCTTTGTTCTCTGCGGCTTCGGTGGTGATCAGTGGGGACACTACATCGCATGCGAAACCGCACCCTGAGCCTTTGTTGGAAGCTGCCCGGCGCCTTGGGCTAACTCCCGATGATTGCATTTATGTAGGCGATGACGAGCGCGACATCCAAGCTGCCCGCGCGGCTGGCATGTTCTCTGTTGCTGCATGCTATGGCTATTTGGGAGCTCAGGCCGACACGGGCAAGTGGGGCGCAGACATTGAAATTAAATCACCCCTAGAACTCTTGCAATCGCTCGCAACCGCCTAAAATAGATCCTGAGGGGCTGCACTGGTTTCGACACGGGTTCGGACGCGCAGCAGGGCATGTCGAGCTGAATGCGCTCGTAAAACAGATTCAAACAAACTAACTGCAAACGACGAACGTTTCGCACTCGCCGCTTAATTGCGCGTGAGGCTCACAACAGCAAGCCGATAGGCTGGGCAAGGGTGGCGCAAGCTGTCCAGGCTGTGGGCTAATTTCATTCGGCTGGACTTGCCTTGGGTGACTTAGGGCAGGTCAAGACAATAGGTTACTGGCGTCTTGCATAGCGTGCCACTGCGCGATGTAAGGTGCGAGATCCAAATCAGATGGCTACACATGTAGAACTGTTCGAAGAAGGCTTGTGGACGGGGGTTCAAATCCCCCCAGCTCCACCA
>DAINNP010000359.1:0-2008 GCA_036735785.1 Rhodoferax sp.
ATGATGTCCAGCTTCTTCTGGATCTCGCCTTGTACGTTTTCGCTCTCGGCAGCGCCCAGCACACCACCCAGGGCGCCCTTGGTCACCGCGAGGCTGATGCTCTTGCAAGCGCGCGCCACCACCTCCAGCAGCAAGCGCAGCTGGGGCGGAATCGTGCCCTGGCCGCCGTCGTCCTGGCTGCCGCGCTGTTTCTCGATGAGGTAGCGCGTGAGCGAAATGCGTTGTGTCATGTGTAGTCCCTAAGTTTAAAAAATCAATCAGCCAGCGCGCGGTCCACGACTTCGCGCACATCGTTGCTCAAGTCGGCCTTGGCAGCGACGCGGGCCAGTGCCTCGCGGGCCGCCGAGCGGTAGGGCTCGGCCAGCTTCTTCCAGCGGTCCAGCGCGCGCGCCAAGCGTGCGGCGACTTGCGGGTTGATGGCGTCCAGCTCGATCACACGGTCAGCCCAGAACACGTAGCCGGCCGCATCCGCACGGTGGAAGCCACCGGGGTTAGCGCTGCAGAAGCTGAAGATCACGCTGCGGGCGCGGTTGGGGTTTTTGAGGTTGAAGTCGGGGTGGGCCATCAGCTGGCGCACAGCCGGCAGCACCTGGCCACCCCGGTCGCTCGTGCCGGCTTGCAGGGCAAACCATTTGTCGAGCACTAGTGCTTCGTCCTTGAACAGGGCGTGAAAGCGGGCCAGGGCCTGGCCTGCCAGCGCGTGCCCGCTATTGACCAGGGCTTGCAGGGCGTTGAAGCGGTCAGTCATGTTGCCGGCGTCTTTGAAACGCTGCAAGGTCTTGCCGGGCCAAACACTGTCACCGTTCTGGGTCGCCGCGAGGCATAAGAAATTAAGAGCCATGCCGGCCAGAGCGCGGCGGCCGCTGGAGACGGGGTCGGGGCGGTAGCCGCCGTTGTTTTCGTGCACCGCAAAGGCCCATTCCCAATCGGCGTGCAGGGCGGTGGCCAGTTGCAGGCGCATGGCTTCGCGCACCGCATGGATGCGCTGCGGATCCACCACATCCAGCTGCTCGGCGATGTAGGTCTCAGACGGCAGTGTCAGCACCAGCTCTTTGAACGCAGCATCCAGCGTCGGGTGACGCAGCACCGCGTGCATGGCGGAAATATAGGCATCATTTAGCGGGGTAGCGCTGGTGGAATCTGCGGGAGCAGCTATGGAATTGATAGCGCTACGCAGGGCCAGGCGTTGACCGGCTTCCCAGCGGTTGAAGGCATCGGTGTCGTTGGCCAGCAGGGCGAGCAATTGCGCATCGCTGTAGTCAAAGTCCAGCACCACCGGCGCAGAGAAGCCGCGCAGGATCGAGGGCACAGGCGCTTCCGCCACGTTCTGGAAGGTGATGCTCTGGTGGGCGTCGGTCAGCACCAGCAAGTGGCTGCCACCCACGGCTTGGCCGTCCACGGAGAGCGGCAAGGCGGCTCCGCTGTCGGCGCCGATCAGGCCGAGGCTCACCGGAATCACAAACGGCTCTTTCACCGGCTGGCCCGGCGTCGCCGCGCAGCTCTGGCTGAAGTGCAGGGTGTAGGTCTGGGCTGCAGCGTCGTACTCGCCGCGGGCCGCCACGCGTGGGGTGCCAGCCTGGCTGTACCAGCGCTTGAACTGGGGCAGCAGGGCAGCCAGTGCAGAGCCGGGGTTGGCGTCGGCAATCGCTTGGGCGAAGTCGTCACAGGTGACCGCCTGGCCGTCAAAGCGCTCGAAGTACAGCGTCATGCCCTTGGCGAAACCGGCCCGGCTGGTGAGCGTTTGCATCATGCGCACCAGCTCGGCACCTTTTTCGTAAATGGTGACGGTGTAGAAGTTGTTGATTTCCAGGTAGCTGTCAGGCCGCACCGGGTGGGCCATGGGGCCCGCATCTTCGGGGAACTGGGCGGTGCGCAGCACGCGCACGTCTTCAATGCGCTTGACCGCACGGGCGCTGGGCTCGGCGCACAGGTCTTGGCTGAATTCCTGGTCGCGGAACACGGTCAGGCCTTCCTTCAGGCTCAGCTGGAACCAGTCGCGGCAGGTGAT
>DAINNP010000360.1:0-2000 GCA_036735785.1 Rhodoferax sp.
ACCAACTGGAAAGACCTCGATTACCTGATCGTCGACATGCCGCCCGGCACAGGTGACATCCAACTCACCCTGAGCCAGCGCGTGCCTTTGACCGGCGCAGTGGTGGTGACCACGCCGCAAGATATTGCCCTGTTGGATGCCAAAAAAGGCATCAAGATGTTCGAGAAGGTCGGTGTGCCGATTCTGGGCATCGTCGAAAACATGGCGGTTCACGTGTGCAGCAACTGCGGCCATGTGGAGCACATCTTCGGTGCTGATGGCGGCAAAAAGATGGCGGCCGGCTATGGCATGGATTACCTGGGCGCCTTGCCTTTGGCTTTGCACATCCGTGAGCAAGCAGACAGCGGCACCCCGACAGTGGTGGCTGCACCTGAGAGCGAAGTAGCGGGCCTCTACAAAGGCATTGCCCGCCAGGTGGCGATCAAAATCGCGGCGCAATCCAAAGACTTCTCGAGCAAGTTCCCCACCATCACTATCAGCAAGAACAGCTGATAGCGCGGCGTTGGCATGAATCTGCTTTCGTCTCTGCGCTATCTGGTGGCTCTGGATGAGCACCGGCATTTCGCGCGGGCTGCACAGGCTTGCCACATTACCCAGCCCGCACTCTCCAATGCCCTGAGGGCATTGGAAGAGGAGTTTGCGGTGGTGATCGTGCGCCGTGGCCGAACCTTTGTGGGTTTCACCCCCGAGGGCGACAAGGTGCTGGACTCCGCCCGCCGCATGTTGCACGAGCACAAAGTGCTCGCGCAATCATTGCGCAGCACGGTAGACCAGCCTGCGGGCCGTTTTGTGGTGGGGGCAGTGCCGACGTCTGTGCCTATTGCCGCGCGGTTTGCTGCCATGCTCCACGCCCGGCACCCCGGGGTGTTGCCAGTGGTGCTCTCACTCAGTTCCAGCGAACTTGAAAAGCGGCTGGAGAGTTTGTCCATTGATCTGGCGCTGGGTTACACCGAGCGCATGGATTTGCGAGCGGTGCAGCTGACGGCGTATCCGCAATACAACGAACACTACTTTTTGTTACGAAAATCCCGGACGCCGCATGCGTTCGAATTGCAGATCGCGGCGCCGGAGTCGTGGCTACAGGCGTCCGAGGTTTCTCTGTGCCTCTTAACCCCTGAAATGCACAACCGCACTATTGTGGATGCCTCGTTTGCGGCGGCGGGCTGCACTCCCAAAGTGGTGATGGAAACCAACTCCATTTTGACCATGGCCCTCAGCGTCGTGGCAGGCCAGGTGTGCAGCGTCATGCCCGGCGCGCTGGTGTCCACAGTTCGGGGCTACCGGGAGTTGGAGGCTGTGCCCTTGGTGAGCCCTCAAGTGCTCACCCCCATCAGCTTTATGGCGCAGACGGCGGTGCGGCCATCACGCGCCATGGAGGCAGCGCTGCAACTGGCGCAAGACAGTGCCTGGTTGCGCCATGTGGCGACGCATACGGGACTTTTAACCGCCTTTTAATTTGATTTGAATCAAGAAAATTGGTGTACAAACTGTGATTTTCAAAGTCTTAAAACTTGCAGGGTCATTAGGTGTTGGACCGGCCATTGCAATCACAGAGAGTGACCTCCCATGCGCTTGTTCAATGGCCCCCAGCGGCGTGTCAATGCCGCTGCCCGAAAGTTTGCTGCAAGCCTGAGCGGTAGCTTTTCGCTGGACCCGCATGCGCGGATCGATGTGCAAGGCCGCTCCACGCCGGCGCTGCGTAACGGGGCTCGCACCCTCAACATGGACTTCGCACTGGCCGATGGGTTCACCCGTGAGACCGGGTTGGTTGCTACGGTGTTTGCCAGGGATGGCAGCGACTTTTTCCGCGTCACAACCTCGATTCGCAAGCAGGATGGTGAGCGCGCCATTGGTACCCCGCTGGACCGCTCGCAGCCGGCCTATACCGACGTGCTGCAAGGCCGCTCCCATACCGGCTATGCGATTGTTTTCGGCAAGCAATACCTCACCCGTTACGAGCCGATCAAGGATGGCCAAGGGCAGGTGATTGGCGTCTTGTT
>DAINNP010000361.1:0-1998 GCA_036735785.1 Rhodoferax sp.
GGACATGGAGGAAATGATGACGTCGTACTTCTTGGCGTTCAGGCCGGGGATCATGCTGTCCCAGACTTGTTCCACGAACTCGCACTTGCGCTTGATCTGCTCGCACAGGGCGTTGGCGACATCGACGTCAAAGCCGGTAGGCTGGCCGTCTGCAGACTTGAAGGTGAAGGGTTCGTAGGTCGGGTCGATCGCGACCTTCAGGGGACCTACTTCTGGCGCAGGAGCGGCTGCAACGGGTGCGGAAGCAGGGGCAGCGGGTGCTGCGGGAGCGGCTTCTTCTTTTTTGCCGCAGGCGGCCAAAACGGAGGTTGCTGCCAGTGCCAGCAGGAGTTTCTTCATGGAAAAGTCCTTTGATGTACCGGACAGAGCCGGTGGTTGGGTAAAGAAAAAATCATTCTACGGGGTAACCACAGCAAATTTAATGCCGCCCCTTCATGGGGCATGGGGGTTTGTACCGGTAAAAAACATGCTTTTGGCGGTTTCGGAAGCTGTTGTGCGAGGAAATTTCCGAATGCGCACAGTCCCGCTGGAGACTCGCTCTTCAAAATCGGAATTGCCAGTGGGGCGAAGAAGCCCCACCTAGTGCGCTGGGAAGCGCAAAACCTTACACTTACGGGTTATCCCCCGGACTCCCATGAACGCTCCCCTCGACGTCTCTTTCTTCGCGCGCGCCGCCAAACCGATCACCAGCTACCGCAAGTACTGGGCATCGCGCTTCGGCACGGCCCCTTTCCTGCCCATGAGCCGTGCAGAAATGGACAAACTCGGTTGGGACAGTTGCGACATCATCATCGTCACGGGCGATGCATATGTGGACCACCCGAGTTTCGGCATGGCCGTGATCGGCCGGATGCTCGAGTCGCAGGGTTTCCGGGTGGGCATCATTGCCCAGCCTGACTGGACCAGTGCCGAGGCCTTCAAGGCCTTGGGCAAACCCAATCTGTTCTGGGGTGTGACCAGCGGCAACATGGACTCCATGATCAACCGCTACACCGCAGACCGCAAGATCCGCAGTGACGACGCCTACACCCCGGGCGATGTGGGCGGCAAGCGTCCCGACCGTGCGGCCATCGTCTACAGCCAGCGTTGCCGCGAGGCATTTAAAGACACGCCTATCGTGTTGGGCGGCATTGAGGGCAGTTTGCGCCGTATCGCGCATTACGACTACTGGAGCGACAAGGTCCGCCGCAGCATCGTCGTAGATGCCAAGTGCGACCTGCTGTTGTACGGCAATGCGGAGCGCGCGATCGTGGAAATCGCCCACCGCCTGGCGGCCAAAGAGCCGGTGGAGCAAATTACCGATGTGCGGGGCACCGCTTTTGTGCGTCGCTCAGATGACGAGTCTGGCAAAGACTGGTTCGAGATCACGTCGACCACGGTGGATGAGCCCGGCCGCGTGGAGGCCCACGTCAACCCCTACATGACGACCAGCGAGTTGGCTGCCGAGAACGGTGCCACCTGCGCCAAAGACGACGAGGCCCAAGCGACTGCGGCAGCAGCTGAGGCAGCCGGCGCTATGAAAACAGGAGCTGCTCGCGCAGATTCCACGAGCGCTACAGGTCAAAAAGACGCTAAACCCGAAGTCAATGCGTCCATTGCACCGTTGACCTTCTTCGCCAACCCCGCGTTGTCGAGTGGTAAAGGCAAACTCAAAGTGCCACCGCGTGAGCGCTCCGTGATCCGTTTGCCCAGCTACGAGCAGGTCAAAAGCGACCCGGTGCTTTACGCACACGCCAACCGGGTGCTGCACCTGGAGACCAATCCCGGTAATGCCCGCGCCTTGGTGCAGGCGCACGGGGAGGGCGTGACCGCGCGCGACGTGTGGATCAACCCGCCGCCGATCCCGCTCACCACCGCGGAGATGGACTTTGTGTTTGACCTGCCGTATGCCCGCAGCCCGCACGCAGCCTATGCCGATGAAAACGGCGGCCATGACGGCGCAACCAAGATCCCGGCCTGGGAGATGATCCGCTTCAGCGTGAACATCATGCGCGGCTG
>DAINNP010000362.1:0-1991 GCA_036735785.1 Rhodoferax sp.
CGCCCGGGCTGCAAGGCCATCACCACCGACACCTGCGTGCCCATCTCCAGCCTGGCCGACGCGCTCCTGGACAGCGTGACCGAGGCCCAAGAGGCGGGCCTGCCCTTCTTCCTGGTCGGCCACGTGGGCGACGGCAATTTCCACATGGGCTACTTGATTGACCCCGCGATTCCGGCCGAGCGTGAGCTGGCCGAGCAACTCAACCACCAGCTGGTGGCGCGCGCGCTCAAGCTGGGCGGCACCTGCACCGGCGAGCACGGCGTGGGCCTGCACAAGCAAGGCTTTTTGGTCGAAGAAACCGGCAATGGCGCGGTGGAGATGATGCGCACCATCAAGCGCGCGCTGGATCCGCACAACATCCTGAATCCCGGCAAAATTTTTGCGCTATAAATTAGATAGCTGACTGCGCATATTTCATGAGCGCTAGCAAGGTATTTATTCATCAATTTACGACAAGGGGTTGGCAATGGGCGTGATGTTTTGGGTGGTTTTGGCGGTCGCGGTGTTTTACCTGATCAGCCTCTACAACGGGCTGGTGGAGGTCAAAAACGCAGTGTCCAAAGCGTGGGCCAACATCGATGTGCTGCTCAAACAGCGCCATGACGAGTTGCCCAAGCTGATCGACACCTGCAAGCAATACATGCAGCACGAGCAAGCCACCCTGGAGAAGGTGATTGCAGCCCGGGCCAAGGTGTCTAGCGCGCGCGAGTCGCAAGACGTGGCCGCCGTGGGCCGGGCAGAGACCGGTTTGCGCAGCGGCCTGGGCCAGTTGTTTGCCCTGGCCGAGAGCTACCCTGACCTGAAAGCCAACGAGCAGTTTGTGCAACTGCAAGCGCGCATCAGCAGCCTGGAAAACAGCATTGCCGACCGGCGCGAGTTTTACAACGAGTCGGTCAATATCAACAACGTGCGCATCGAGCAGTTTCCCGGTGTGCTGGTGGCGCGACTCTTCAACTTCAAGGCGTTTGAACTGCTCAAGTTCACCGCCGAAGAACTCACCGACGTGGACGTCAGCGCCCGATTCAAAGCCTGAACGGGGGCGGCGTGGACTTGGGACTCACGGGCCTGCGCTGGGTGCGCAGCCAGAGCCTGAACGGCCTGCTGGCGGCGGCATATTCTGGCGCCGCCGGTGCGGCTTTTCACTTCGGGCCGGGGCGCGCGCAGCTCTGGTGCGTCGGGGCTGCCAGCGCCATCGGTTTGCTGGCCTGGGGGGCCTCCCTGCGCCGTGCCCGGGCGATTGCCAATATCGCGACCTCGCGCATTGCCTCGGCTGCGCAGGGCTATGTGGAGCTCCAGGGCCGCACCAGCACCACCGACCTGATTTACAGCCCGCTGACCCACAGTGCCTGCATCTGGTACCGCTACCGGATCTACGAGCGCAACAACAGCAAAGACGAATGGCGCGAAGTGGACAGCGGCGTGAGCAGCGCCACCTTTGACCTGCTCGACGGTAGCGGCAGTTGCACCATCGACCCCGACCATGCCGAGGTCATGGGAGCCGAGGTCGTGACCCGCTATGCCAACGAGCACAAGCATGTCGAAGAACTCTTGCACGGGGGCCGCACCCTGTACGCACTGGGAGAGTTCACAACCATCGGCGGTGCCAACTCTGCATTGAGCTTGCGCGAAGACGTGAACGCCCTGCTCACCACCTGGAAACAAAACCCCACCGATCTGCACCGGCGCTTCGACCTGAACCGCGACGGGGAGATTGACCTCCAAGAGTGGGAGCTGGCCCGCCGCCTGGCAGTGCGCACGGTAGAGCATGAACACCGCAACATCCGGGCCCAACCCGGTGTGCACATGCTGCGCGCCCCGCAGGACGGGCGCTTGTTTTTGCTCTCCCCCCTCTCGCCGCAGGCCCTGCGCCGGCGCTATCTGCTGTGGAGCGCGCTACACCTGAGTGTGTGCCTGGGCGCCGCCTATGTGGCGCTCAAATTGCTCCTGAAAGCATAGCAACTTGCGCAGACTTTATCTGCGCCAGAGGCCTC
>DAINNP010000363.1:0-1981 GCA_036735785.1 Rhodoferax sp.
GCGCCGTCGTATTCCTCTTCCTGGCTCATGCGCAGGCCCATGGTGGCTTTGAGCACGCCGTACACCACAAAGCCGGCCGCAGCCGCCCAGGCCACGCCCATGGCGGTGCCGATGAGTTGCGCCGCGAGGTTCACGCCGCCCAATCCGCCGAAGGTGGTGCTGCCAAAAATGCCGGCGGCAATCCCGCCCCAGGTGCCGCACAGGCCGTGCAGCGGCCAAACGCCCAGCACGTCGTCAATCTTCCATTTGTTCTGGGTCAGGGTGAACATCACCACAAAGATGGCGCCTGCCACACCGCCCACTACCAGTGCACCCAGCGGATGCATCAGGTCAGAGCCGGCGCACACGGCCACCAGGCCAGCCAAGGGGCCGTTGTGCACAAAACCGGGGTCGTTCTTGCCCATGAGCAATGCCACCAGCGTGCCGCCCACCATAGCCATCAGCGAGTTCACCGCCACCAGGCCGGACATTTTGTCGAGCAGCTGTGCGCTCATCACGTTGAAGCCGAACCAGCCCACGATCAGAATCCACGCGCCCAATGCGAGGAAAGGGATGCTGCTGGGTGGGTGCGCCGACATGGCGCCATCTTTGCGGTAGCGGTTGCTACGTGCGCCGAGCAAGAGCACGGCACCCAGAGCGATCCAGCCGCCTACGGCGTGGACCACCACGCTGCCTGCAAAGTCGTGAAATTCGTCGCCGGTCAGCGCCTTGATCCAGGCCTGCACGCCAAAGTGCTGGTTCCAGACAATGCCTTCAAAGAAGGGGTAAATCACGCCCACAATCACGGCGGTGGCAATCAGCTGCGGCCAGAACTTGGCCCGCTCTGCGATACCGCCCGAAATGATGGCGGGAATGGCAGCAGCAAAGGTCAGCAAGAAGAAAAACTTCACCAGCGCATAGCCGTTTTGCGCGGCCAGTTGCTCGGCGCCGATAAAGAAGTGTGTGCCATAAGCCACGCTGTAGCCCACGGCGAAATACACCACGGTGGACACCGAAAAGTCCACCAGGATCTTGACCAGCGCGTTCACCTGGTTCTTGCGGCGCACGGTGCCGAGTTCCAGAAAGGCAAAACCGGCGTGCATGGCCAGCACCATGATTGCGCCCAACAAAATGAACAAAGCGTCTGCGCCCTGTTTTAGTGCTTCCATACGAGTCCTTTGGTCGTTAAATGCTTGTACTTGGTGCAAAAGCAGCTCAAAACTGCTTTGCGCACCAAAATTAAGCAAAAAACACGCCAACCAGTCCAAGCTGGTGCATTGCGCCCTTGAGCGCAAAAATGCGGGTCGTTGATATACTTGCCCCACACAGCGCCAATTTGCTCCAGCTTGCGGGCGCTTAATAAATTCAGCTAAACACGGACCCGCCTTCAGGCATTGCAACCCGGCCCGCGTTTAGCGTTGCCGGGTTTTGTTTTTATGCTGATTGCCACACCCCAGACCATGCGCTTTGATGCCCCTTTGCAGTTGCAAAGCGGGGCGTCCATCCACGGCTATTCCTTGAGTTACGAGACTTACGGCACGCTCAATGCCGACAAGTCCAATGCGGTGCTGGTGTGCCACGCCCTGAACGCCTCCCACCATGTGGCGGGTGTGTACGAGGGCCAGGACAAGTCCGAAGGCTGGTGGGACAACATGATCGGCCCGGGCAAGTCGGTGGATACGAATAAGTTCTTTGTCATCGGCATCAACAACCTGGGCTCTTGTTTTGGCTCCACCGGCCCGATGCACAGCCACCCCGACACGGGCAAGGTCTATGGCGCGGACTTTCCAGTGATTACGGTGGAAGACTGGGTGAATGCCCAAGCCCTGCTGCTCGACGCGCTGGGCATCCAGACGCTAGCTGCGGTCTTGGGCGGCAGCTTGGGCGGCATGCAGGCCCTGAGCTGGACGCTGCAATACCCCGAGCGCATGCGCCACGCGGTGGTGGTGGCCAGTGCGCCGAACCTGAATGCCGAAAACATTGCGTTCAATGAAGTAGCGCG
>DAINNP010000364.1:0-1978 GCA_036735785.1 Rhodoferax sp.
CCACCGAGCGTGCAAACGTCACATCGAAGGTGTTTTTCTGGATGTCTTGCAGCGTTGGGTCGGTGCCGGCCCACAGCACCAGCACCGGACCGGGCAAGTCCAGCGACCGCTCCAGGCTGCGGCACAGCGCGTAGCGCTCGCCATCGGGCAGGCCGGGCAACTCCACAAACAGGATGTAGCAGCGGCGGTAGGCAAACTCTTTGAGGTTTTTGCGCACCAGCCAGGCACGGTGTACCGGCTTGCAACGCGCCAGATCGGCCTGCAGCTCGCCGGTTTCAAACTCGTTGAGGTCGTGCCGGCTGATCGCCTGGAAGGTGGGGGTGTCGAGCATTTCTCCCCACGCGCGCTTTTCAGCCTCGTCGGCTTGCTTCAGGCGGGAACGCCATTGCTTGAGCACCTTGTCATAGGGCTGCCCTGCTGCCACCAGGGGCTCCAGCATCCCGACAGCTGTGCTGGCAGCCCACCAAAGACTCTCGGTGTGGACCTCGGCCAAACGGCCCAGGTAGTGCAGTCGCCCAGGGGCATCGGTCTCGGGCCAACTGCGCAGCAGACCCCGCAGAGCGCCCGGATGCTCGGGCTGGAGTTGCAGGGCACGTTCATAGCATTCCCGCACGTCGGCAGTGGCATCCAGCCGGCGCATGAGGTCACCGAGTTGGGTCCACTCTTCGGCGTTATTGCGCTGGGCGCTGGCCTGCAGGGCGTGCACCCGCTCTTCGACACGGCGCAAATAGGCGTGGTGGAGCTTCCAGTCGGAGGCGTTGTCGCGGCACCATTGCTGGTCCATCCGCTGTATCCAGCGGGCGGCCCCTGAACCCAGCAGATCGACCGCAGGTCGTACCGACCAGCCAGGCAGGGTGCGGGGGGCGTCCATGGCCTCCAGCCGGTCACGCAGCACGGGGTGGGTGTCGTCGAGGTTGCTGATTTCTTGGAGAGATTGGCGCAGCGCGTCGCGGGCAAAGTCATTGCGCACTGGCTGGGTGAGCAGCACGCGCATGGCCGAGAAGGGGCCTTGGGGTTGCGGGCTGCGCCCTGCCGATGCCCAGTGCAAGGGCCAAAATTCACGCGTTAACCATGCGCCTTTGACCGCGATCTCAGTCAGGGCGGCACCGGCCACCTCGCGCCCCAGTAATTTGCCGGCAATGCGGTCGGCCTCGTACTCGTCTTGCCGGGCCAACGCAAAGGTTTTGGCCATGAATCGGGGAAAGTACCAACGCAGGAATCGCTGGGTAGCGTAGGCCAGCACATCGGTGTCTTGCCCCATGGTTTGGTACAGACGGGTCCAGCTGATTCGGGTGCGGTAGATCCAGGCGGCAAACTGCCCGTGCCCCCCGCGCAGATGGCCGTATTCATGGGCCATCACCGCCAGAAAACGGGGCTTGTCCAAAGCCAGCAGCAGGGGCAGGCCAATCGTCAGATAGTTGGTCGCACCACCCAATAAGCCGAAACGGGGCAGCTGGGTGACGCTGGCGTTGAAACTGGCGTCGAGCAGCACATGGTCGATGCGTGGGCCTTTGATTTTTTTACGGATCCGCTCCAGCGCGTCAAACAGCAAGGGGGCGTCTGCCGGATTGAGCGGACTGCCCTCGGGAGCCTCCAGGCGCAGCCATAAAGCGCGCAAGCTGCTCCAAAGCAAACCCGCTCCAGAGAGCAACAAAAGCACCCAGTACCCCTTGAAAGGCCCCTGCAGCAGGGCCTTGCCTGCTGCCACCAGCATCACAAGTGCCAGGGCAAAACACAGGACCACCCACAAATAGCCCAGCGCCGCAAACCGGGCCAGGCTGCGGCGGTAGGCGCCACTGTTTTCTGCGCTGGCGTGTTCGCTCAGTCGCACCAGATGTATGAAGTCGGCTTTGTCCATCGCGCTCCCTTTTTTGGTAGATGCTAGCGCGGCGGCGGGCCCCTCTAGCGGCTGATGTGCTCCAGATTGCCGGCGCAAATGGCCCTGAAGCCGCCCGAGATGCGGGTGTCTTGCGCGGCA
>DAINNP010000365.1:0-1959 GCA_036735785.1 Rhodoferax sp.
GCGCGGGCGATGGCGGGGTGCGATTCGAGCACCGTCTCCAGCTCTTCGGGGAACAGCTTTTTGGCCATGGTCACCAACATGCGGCTCTCGCGGCCTGCCACCCGGAGGCGGCCCTGGGGGTCCATGTGGCCGAGGTCGCGCACACACACCCAATCGCCATCGCGCAGGGCGGCGGTGTGATCGGCGTCGGTGGCCACGTAGTCCATGAACAGCATCGGGCTGCGCACGTAAATCAATCCGTCCGGGCTGTCTGGAGTGGCACCGCGCACGTCCAGCTCAACCGTGTCAAAAGGCTGGCCCACCAGGTTGTCGGGCAGGTCGGCGTGGGATTCGGTCCAGGCAATGAAACTGGTTTCCGAGGCCCCATAAAACTCAATAATCCGGGCCTGCGGAAACAAGGCTTGCAGGGCCGGTGTGTGCCCGCGGGGCCAGCGCGCGCCACTGATCAAAATCAGCTGAACGTCAGGGACCGGCGGGAGCTGGCGGTGCTGTGCCCACTCCAGCATCAGGAGCAACTGGCTGGGCACGGCCACAAGACACGGTGTCTGACCAGAGCGCAAGGTAGCCAGTGCAGCGGCGGCAGAAAACTGCTCTTGCACCACCACACCGCCACCGGTCCACAGCCCGAGCAGCATGCCGAACAAAAACAGCGAGTGGGAGTCGCGCCCCGGCGCCAGAATGCAGCCGCCCGCTGCCGGGCCGAAGGTGCGCAGGCAGACGTCAAAACTTTCGGTCCATGACTGGTGGTGGCGCCGAAAGCCTTTGGGCAGGCCGGTGCTGCCGGAAGTAAAGCCGGTGTAGAAAGGACTCCACGGGGTGGGCGCGCTGTGGTCGTGCGGTGTGGCAGGCAAGCGCTCGCGCACCGCCTGCAACACAGCGGGGGGCCACGCGGGGTCGCTCACCGCGGCGCAGCGGCCACTGGCGACCGTGCCCATGAAAGCCACCAGGCGCTCTAACAAAGGAAGGCTGGCGTCTTGCAGCACCGTGGCCGGTGCGCCTGCAGTGCGCAGGGCTGCCGCGTGGGCATCGACCCGGGCTGCAAATTCCGCAAAACTGATGTCACCCGCCTCGCTGCGAATGGCTGGGTGTCCACCCCGTTCAGTGGCCCAGCGGGCCAGCCGGCTGTGGACCAGCTCCGGGGTGGCGATGGACATCAGATGCTGCGTTTGCCGAATTGCCAGTCAGGCAGGCCGCGTGCCACGGTGTGGCACACCACGGCGGTCAGGACGCACTTGATCAGGTCACCCGGAACGAAGGCGCTGGTGCCGATCAAGGCTTGAGTCAGGCTCATGCCGGCAATGCCCATCAGGCCTACTACGCCACTGGCGTGAATCACCAACAAGCCACCCAGGGCCGATGCTACAAAAGCGCTCAATGCGATTTGGCGCGGAGAGTTGGCAGGCATGCTTTGCATCACCAGGCCCGTCACCAGGGCTCCAACGGGCCATGCCAACAAGTACCCTGCAGAAGGTGTGAAAAACACACCGAACCCGCCGCGCCCGCCGGACAATAAAGGAAGACCAATGGCCACGGCCACCAAAAACAACACCAATGCCTGAAAAGCACGGCGCGGCCCCAGCAAACAACCGGCCAACATCACTCCAAGCGTTTGCAAAGTGATCGGTACACCCAGTGGTAGATCAATTTTCGGGATCAGGCCCAGGACTGCCATCAGAGCGGCAAAGAGCGCGACGAGGGCGAATGATTGATTGCGTTGCATCTATTTTTCCTTTTTGAAAGTGTCGGGCTACTCACCCAGCCGGACGTCGAGTGTATCGGCCACGCGGCGCGCGGTTTGCAGCATCTGGATGGTGAGCGGAGCCAGCAGCTTGATGCCCCCGCCCTTGCCGGTGCGCAGGCGGTAAGCGTCGTCCAGCCGCTTCCACACCACGAAGAAATGTTCCACAAACCGCAGCATCAGTGCGAGCTGCAAGGCAAAGCGGTCTGCCCGCACGCCCA
>DAINNP010000366.1:0-1947 GCA_036735785.1 Rhodoferax sp.
TTGTTTGACGGAGAAACACATTCATGGGCACTTTGCTGATCCACAACGCGCGCGCGGTCGCGACTTTCGACCACGCTGACCCGGCACACTCCACCGAGCTGCGCAACGCTTCGATCTATATCGAGGGTAACCGCATCGCTTTCATTGGCGCTACCGCAGACCTGCCACCACACGCGCTGGAGGCTGACGAGGTGATTGACGCGCAGCGCCATCTGGTCACCCCCGGTCTGGTGAACACCCACCACCACATGTACCAGAGCCTCACGCGGGCTATACCCGGTGTGCAAAACGCCGAGCTGTTCGGCTGGCTGCGCGGGCTGTACCCCATCTGGGCCGGCCTGACGCCCGAGATGGTGCAGGTGAGCACCCAGATCGCCATGGCCGAACTGCTGATGAGCGGCTGCACCACCAGCAGCGACCACCTGTACATCTACCCCAACGGCGTGCGGCTGGACGACAGCATTCACGCGGCTGCCCAGATCGGCATGCGTTTCATAGCCACCCGCGGCAGCATGAGCGTGGGCCAGAGCCAAGGCGGACTGCCGCCGGACCGGGTGGTAGAACAAGAAGACTTCATTCTCAAAGAAAGCCAACGGCTGATCGAGCAGCACCACGATGCGAGCTGGGGCTCCATGCTGAATGTGGCGCTGGCGCCCTGCTCGCCTTTCAGCGTAAGCCGCGACCTGATGCGCGAAGCCGCCCTGCTGGCGCGTAGCTTCAAGGGGCAGGGCGTGCGCCTGCACACCCACCTGGCCGAAAACGACCACGACCTGGCCTACAGCCGCGAAAAGTTCGGCTGCACCCCCACCCAATACGCCCAAGACTTGGGCTGGCTGGGTGAGGACGTGTGGCACGCCCACTGCGTGAAGCTGGACGACGAGGGCATCAGCCTGTTTGCCGCCAGCCGCACCGGCGTGGCGCACTGCCCCTGCAGCAATATGCGCCTGGCCAGTGGCATTGCCCCGATTCGCAAGATGCTGGATGCCGGGGTGCCCGTGGGACTCGGTGTGGACGGCAGCGCCAGCAATGACGCGGCCCACATGGTGAACGAAGCCCGCCAGGCCCTGCTGTTGGCCCGCGTGGGCCGCGCCATGCAGCCACCTGAGGAACGCTTGATGCCCAGCGGCGAGCGCCGCACCTTCTTCGGTTGCGATTTGGGCCCGGCCGAAATGACCGCGCGGGATGCCCTGGGCATAGCCACCCGCGGCGGCGCGCAAGTACTGGGCCGCAAGGACATCGGCCACCTGGCGGTGGGCATGTGTGCGGACCTGGTGCTGTTTGACCTGGACACGCTGGGCTTTGCCGGTGGCGCGGTGCATGACCCTGTCGGCAGCCTGCTGCTGTGTGCCAGCCCGCAGGCGGACTACACGGTCGTGAACGGCAAAGTGGTGGTGCGCGAAGGCCACCTGGACACGGTAGACCTTGGCCCGCTGATGGAGCGCCACAACCAACTGGCCTTGCAGCTGGCTGCGGCTGCAGTCCACTGACCTTGCCCGCACAATAGCTATCAGCCGCGACGCGCTTTTGCTCCTAAAACAGGAGCTACTCGCGCAATATCTACGTGGGCTAGAGGCCAATTAAAGCCTCAACGCACGAGGCAGGGGCGCTTGGGGTCGAACTTCCAGCCGGGAATCAGGTACTGCATGGCCATCGCGTCGTTGCGCGCGCCCAGGCCGTGCTGCAAGTAGAGCTGGTGCGCCTTCTCCACTTCAACCATGTCCAGCTCCACACCCAAACCGGGCGTGGTAGGCACGGCAATTTGCCCGCCCACGATCTGCAAGGGATCTTTGCTCAAACGCTGGCCGTCTTGCCAGATCCAGTGCGTGTCAATCGCTGTGACTTTGCCCGGTGCAGCGGCCGCCACATGGGTGAACATGGCCAGCGACACATCGAAGTGGTTGTTGGAATGCGAACCCCAGGTCAGGCCCCAGGTCTGGCAGACCTGCG
>DAINNP010000367.1:0-1943 GCA_036735785.1 Rhodoferax sp.
CCCTTGATACCCCGCCCCCCCGAACGCCACCGGCCACACTTGCGATCACTGCGCTTGGGTGCACTCCTAGCAGCTGGCCTGTGCCTGGCGCCGGTGTGGGCCAACGATGCGAAGCCTGCCAAAAAGCCCGTGGTGGGTGAGATATCGGCCACTAGCGCCTCCAACCCCAAAGAGGTCGGCGACCAGCTGCGTGAAGCCTTGGGCAAAGACGTGATGGGCAAAAAGAAGCTGCTGATCAACGTCTCCAAAGTGCCCGGGGCCGGCGGCTCGCCCACCGCCCCGGCGCGCAACAAAGCGCTTAGCAAAAACAGCGACGCCAGCGGCTCAGGCGGCCAAAACAGCCGCCAGTACATCGAGGCGCGCGCCGCTGCGATGGCGGGCACCAGCATTGGGCCAGCCTTGCCAGTGCTGACTGCGCCTGCTGGCATGCCGGCTATGCCGCCCATTTGGTCTTACGAGGGGGATAGCGGCCCGCAAGCCTGGGGGCAACTCCGCCCCGACTACCAGCTGTGTGCCAACGGCCAGCGCCAATCGCCCATCAACATTGAAGAGGGCAGCACTTTGCAGGGGCCGGCAGAGCCCATCGAGTTCAGCTACCTTCCCAGCCAAGGCGTCGTCATCAACACCGGGCGCACCATCCGGGTCGATGTCGACGGGGTGAACTCGATTTTTGTGCGCGGCTCGCGCTACCGCTTGGTCCATGTGGACTTCCACAGCCCGTCCGAGATGGCGATCAACTACCGCCGCTTCTCGATGGTGGCCCACTTGCACCACCAGAATGAGCAGGGCCAGCTCGCTATCGTCGCGGTCTCTTTGGACCCCGGCGAACCGAACCCCCTGATTGAAAAAGTGTGGACCTACATGCCACTGGATGTAGGTGACCGTGTGGAAATGCCGCGATCCACCTTGAATCTGAGCGAGCTGCTCCCGTCAGACACCCGGTATTTCCAGTACATGGGCTCGCTGACGACACCGCCTTGCACCGAAGGGGTGCTGTGGCTCGTTTTAAAGCAGCCCGCCGCCCTCAGCGCGCAGCAACTTCGCTTATTCACCCAGCTCTATCCGCAAAATGCGCGCCCCGTGCAGCGCACGAATGGCCGGCCTGTGCGTGAAGCGCAATAAGGCTACACGAAGCGCATTGCTATTAAAAATATAGCTGCGAGCGCAATCAAAACCTGCGCTAGAAGCCTATTTAGCCAAAGACTTCAGCGCCAGCTTGATACCGTCGCTGACACCCACATCCTTGGGCAGGGCCTTGAGTGCGGCTGCCGCTTCCTTGTCGCTGTAACCCAAGGCCAGCAACGCCTGCAGGATGTCGGACTGCGCATCGCCCACGGCGCCCAAGGGCGCGCCAAGGTCTGCACCCAACTTGCCCTTGAGTTCCAGCAGCAAGCGCTCGGCTGTTTTCTTGCCGATGCCCGGCACCTTAATCAGGCGGCCAGCCTCTTGCAAAGTCACCGCCTGCGCCAAGTCGCCCACGTCCATGCCTGACAGCACCGACAAAGCGGTACGCGGCCCCACACCGGAGATCTTGATCAATTCCCGGAAGGCCTCGCGCTCGGTGCTGGTGGCAAAACCGTAGAGGATTTGCGCATCTTCGCGCACCACAAAGTGGGTGAGCAGCGTGACCTTGTGGCCATCAGCCGGCAGGTTGTAGAAGGTGCTCATGGGCACCTGCACCTCGTAGCCCACGCCGCCGCAGTCGATGATGACTTGCGGTGGATTTTTGTCGCTGACGATACCTGTGAGTTTGCCGATCATGGTGCGGAGTCCGGGGTTCTGGAGTGGTGGATGGCCAGCGAGGCCACGGTTCGGATCAAATTGGGGACAATGCAGGGTATTACACGCTACGGGTACCTCTGTAGCGCCCCTTCGCAGTCCCCTGCTTTGCCGGATTATCAGCTTGATTCTCAAACACATCTTCACCCCGCTGAACAACACGC
>DAINNP010000368.1:0-1935 GCA_036735785.1 Rhodoferax sp.
GCAATATCAGCCTTGACAATATTTGCTTAGGCAAATAATATTCGGGCCATGCACCACCTCGCCCCTTCGTTTTACAGCCCCGAAAGCTATCGGCCGGAAGACAGCATCGGTTACCTGATGCGCAGCATCCTGTCGCACGTGGCCCAGTCGGTGGAGCACCAGCTCGCCCACACCGACCTGACCAACGCGCAGTGGATTCCGCTTTTCAAGCTCTACAACAAGCAGGCGTCTACCGTGGCCGAGCTGGCCCGCGCCTGCGAGCTCGACAACGGCGCCACCACCCGCCTGCTGGACCGCATGGAGGCCAAAGGACTGGTTCAGCGGGTGCGTTCCGAGCAAGACCGCCGGGTGGTCAACATCCAGCTCACTCCTGCCGGCACGCAAGCCGCCGCCGACATTCCGCAGGTACTGTGCGAAGTGCAAAACACCCACCTCGAGGGTTTCAGCGCTGAGGAGTTTGAGAACCTCAAGGGCTACCTGCGCCGCATTCTGGACAACGCCCAACGCATCAAGGCAGCTAACAACGCTGCAGTGAGCGCCCCCTCTACCGACCGCTAAGCACCTCATGCAAGACACCATCTTTTCCACTTCACAAGCACTGCGCTGGAGCCGTTTTGCGCTCAGCGCGGTGGCCATTGCGTCTTTGAGCGCGTGTGCCAACTTCTCGGGCATCTTTTCGCAGGCCAAGCCGGTTGCTGCGCAGCAAGCCGGCTTGTCCACCCAAGCCATTCCGGCGGACAGCGTGGCGCTGGACAGCCAGTGGTGGAAAGCCTACGGCGATGAGCAACTCAACCAGCTGGTCGCCCAAGCCTTGGCCAACAACCCCAACCTGCGCGTGGCCCAGGCCCGCGTGCAGCGCGTGCAGGCCGGAATCGACAACGCCAACGCCGCCAGCGCTCCGCAATTGAACGCAGGGCTGGATGCCACCCGCCAGCTCTACACCCGCAACGGCTTGGTGCCCGCACCGATTGCCGGCAGCGAGCGCGAGATCGCCACCCTGCAGTTGAGCGGCAGCTGGGAGCTGGACCTGTTCGGCAAGAACCGCGCTGCGCTGGATGCCGCCATCGGCCAAAGCCGCGCTGCTCAAGCCGACGCCCAAGCCGCCCGCATGCTGCTGGCCAGCAATGTGGCCCGCAGCTACTTCCAGTGGCTGCGGGTGCAAGGTCAACTCGAAGTGGCCCAGCGCACCCTGGCCCAGCGCGAGCAAACCCGCCAGCTGGTGAAAGACCGCCTGCAAGCCGGCCTGGACACCCAGCTCGAACTCCAGCAAAGCGAAAGCGGACTGCCTGATGCCCGCTTCCAGATTGAAGCTCTGAAAGAGCAGGAAGCCCTGCTTGTCAATGCCCTCGCCGCCTTGACTGGGCAACAAAATACGCCTCTAGCGCTCATAAAACATGCGCCAACTGCTATCAATTCCATAGCGACCGCACAAACCAAAGTGCAGTCGGTGCCGATGGACCTGCTGGGCCGGCGCGCCGACGTGGTCGCCGCCCGTTGGCGGGTAGAGGCTGCCACCCGCGATGTGGACAACGCCAAAACCCTGTTCTACCCCAACATCAACCTGACCGCGTTTGCCGGCTTCTCGAGCATCGGCTTTGACAAGCTGGTGCAAAGCAGCAGCGCCCAATGGGGCGTGGGCCCGGCCATTCGCCTGCCCCTGTTTGAAGGCGGCCGCCTGCGCGCCAACCTCCAAGGAAAAGCAGCCGACCTCGACGCCGCCATTGAGACCTACAACGCCGCAGTCGTCGACGCAGTGCACGATGTGGCCGACCAGCTCACCTCCACCAAAGCCATTGAGCGCCAGCAGGCCGAGCAACAAGCCGCCCAGCGATCTGCCGAGGCCGCCTACGCCATTGCCGTGCAGCGGTACGAAGCGGGCTTGGGCAACTACCTGAACGTGCTCAACGCCGAAACCGCCGTGCTGGCCCAGCGCAA
>DAINNP010000369.1:0-1920 GCA_036735785.1 Rhodoferax sp.
TCCACCGACACCGACAAAGTGATCGCCGCCATGGCCGGCCAGACCTTCAAGGCACCCAGCGGCATCGTGTCCAAGATGGATGAGAAAAACCACCACTTGCACAAGAGCGTGTTTATCGGCGAGATCAAGGCCGACGGCCAGTTCAACGTGGTCTGGAAAACTCCGGGCCCTGTGAAAGCCAAGCCATGGTCTCCGTACATCGAAGGCAACGACAAGAAGCCTGATGAGCCCGCAAAGAAATAAGGCGTCGGCAGGGAGAGGCTAGCGTTTAGCCAGAGCCGCCACAGCCTTGAAAAGGGCGTGGCGGCTTGTTGTTTTTACCCCGGAGAGATTGGCGTATGCCAAAAAAATTACTTCAATTGCTCACAATTGCTATGCTTTTGATAGCTACTCGCGCAAGCGCTCTGAGCGCTGACGAGGCAAAAGCCATTGCAGTCGGCGAGAGCGATGCGCGTGTGGCGGCATTGCAGAAGGCGGTGGAGAGCGCCGATGCGCGCACCGTGCGCTTTATCCAGGCGCTGTCCGATGATGCCGTCAAGCTCGTGGGCGAGGTTCCGGTGATGGTGATCGATGGCAAGGGCCTCGACCCGGTCACGCTGGCCGAAGTCACCGTGCCGGACACGGCGGAAGACGTGATGAACAACAACCGCATGCGCGGCGAGCTCGACACCGCGCTGGCCGCGGTCAAGCTCTTGTCGCCAGAGGTGGCGATACGCCGCGCCGCCATTCAAACACTGGGTGGCCAGGTCGATACCGGCAAGCTGCCTTTGCTGGAGAAGGCGCTCGCCACCGAGACCGAACCCGCCTTGAAAGAGGCCCTGCAGCAACTGCGCGCTGCCGCACTGCTGGGCAGTGACAACCCGACCGAGCGTTTGGCAGCTGCCACCGAACTCGGCACTAGCGCCCAAGCCGCTACCAAAACACTGCTCGTAGAGCGCCTGCAGGCAGAGACGGATGGTGCCGTCAAAGCCGCACTCCAAAAAAGTCTGGGTGCCGTGGAGGCGCGTCTGGCTTGGGGCGACCGCCTGGGCGCTATTTTTAGCGGCGTGAGCTTGGGCTCCATCTTGCTGCTGGTGGCTTTGGGGCTGGCAATTACCTACGGCTTGATGGGCGTGATCAACATGGCCCACGGCGAGCTGATGATGATCGGCGCCTACGCCACTTATGTGGTGCAGGTGCTGTTCCAAAAATACCTGCCCGGCGCGTTCGACTGGTACCTGCTGGCGGCGGTACCGGTGGCGTTCATGGCATCGGCCTTGGTGGGCGCGGCCTTGGAGCGCAGCGTGATCCGTTTTCTCTACGGGCGCCCGCTCGAAACCTTGCTCGCCACTTGGGGTATCAGCCTGATGCTGATGCAGCTGGTGCGCACCCTCTTTGGCGCGCAAAACGTGGGCGTCGAGAACCCGAGCTGGATGAGCGGTGGCGTGCAATTGCTCGGCAACCTCTCACTGCCCTACAACCGCTTGGTGATTGTGGGCTTCGCAGTGGCTGTGCTGGCTGGCGTGTGGTTTTTGATTGAAAAAACACGACTCGGCCTGTTTGTCCGCGGTGTGACCCAGAACCGACCGATTGCGAGCTGCATGGGCGTGAACACGGCCCGCATTGACACCTATGCCTTTGCACTGGGCTCCGGCATTGCCGGGCTGGCGGGCTGCGCGCTCAGCCAGGTGGGCAACGTGGGGCCGGACTTGGGCCAAGGCTACATCGTGGACTCGTTCATGGTGGTGGTGCTCGGTGGCGTGGGCCAACTGGCGGGCACGGTTTACGCCGCCATGGGCCTGGGTGTTTTGAACAAATTCCTGGAAGGCTGGACGGGCGCCGTGCTGGCCAAGATTGCGGTACTGGTCTTCATCATCATCTTTATCCAGAAGCGTCCGCAAGGCATTTTTGCCATGAAGGGCCGGAGCGCAGAAGCATGAG
>DAINNP010000370.1:0-1917 GCA_036735785.1 Rhodoferax sp.
GGGGGCAAACACATGCAAAGCTTCGGAGGCCAATCCCGGTGGCACCGGCAGCTTGGTCGCCGCAAAGTGCCGCAAGGTCTGCAAGCGCGACGCCAAGCGCAGCATGACCACACGCAGGTCCTTGCTGAAGGCCAACAGCATCTTGCGAACGCTCTCCGTCTGTGCTGCGGCGGTTTGCGCCATGGGTGCCGCACTACTGCTATGGCCGGCCGATTGCTGAGCCAGACGCGCCATACGCTGTAGGCGCACCAGCTTGGTGGTCTCCAAGGCAAGGTCGGCAAAGTTGTCGCCGAAGGCTTTAGCGATCAGCTCATGCGGCTTATTGAGGTGGTCGCAGGCGTACACCAGATAACTGGCGGCCTGCATGGCCTCTGAGCCGCCGATGGTGCGCAAAATAGCAGCAACCGCATCTGCGTGCTGCAGCACGTTTTCACCGGTATCCAGTGATTCTGTCGCCAGCAAAGGCTCGGCAAAGGCGCGGGCGCGCTGCAAGGCACCGGCCTGCTCGGGCAAACTGTCTGCGGTGGCCGCAATGACTTGCGGAGTGGCCGAGGCATTGTCCCCGGCGTACAAACTTTTCATGGAAGGCTCACAAGGCGGGGGACGTTACCCCAGCAAAAAAGAAGTCACGGCGTCCTGTTGGTCTTGGGCGATCAGGGTCGGGGCGTGGCCTACACCCGCAAACTCCACCAAGCGGGCTTTGGGCCCACGCTGTGTCATGGCCTGCGCAGTTTCGGCTGACAAGAGGTCAGACTCGGCGCCACGCAAGAGCAAGGTGTCCGCGGTAATGCCGTCATAGAGTTGCCACAGCTGGGCTTGGCCTGCCAAAGCGAGCTCTTCTGTCACCGCCCTGAACGGGATGGCAATCGCGGGGTCGTAGTGCAGTCCCACCTTGCCGTCGGGCAGGGTCTTGACCATATGGCGCGACAACTCCAGCCACTGCGCCGGTGTGTGCGGCCCGAAACTGCTCGAAACCGCCCACATGGCATCAGCCGCCTGTTGCAAATTGTCAAAGCTCACCGCACGGCCCAGATAGTTGCCGATGCGCTGCAGCGACGACCACTGAATCACCGGGCCCACATCGTTGAGCACGAGCTTGCGCACCTGTACACCCACCGACTGCGCATGCGCGGTCACCGCCAAACCGATCAAGCCGCCCATGCTGGTGCCCACCCAATCCAGCGTGGCCGGTTTCAGGTGCGCCAGCAGACCCAACATGTCGGCCGCATACACGGGCACGCCATAGCCGGCGGGGTCCTTGATCCAATCGCTCTGGCCACGTCCTGCCACGTCAGGGCAGACCACACGGATGGACTGGGAAGCGCGGGCTACCAGGGACCGTGCCAGCACGTCAAAGTCGCGCCCTTGGCGCGACAGGCCATGCACACACACCACGGTGTGGGCTGCGTCTGCAGCGCCCCACTGCCAATACGCCATACGGCGCGAGCCATTGGCGTCGGCGCAGGGTACGTAATTCAGCGTAGGTTCAGACATGGTGCAATCACTCGTTTGATAATGACCACATCCTAATGGAATCCCCCCACCACTTTGTGAAGGAAGACGCATGTTGAAAGGTAAAACCGCCCTCGTTACCGGCTCCACCAGCGGTATCGGTTTGGGTATCGCCAAGGCACTGGCCGCACAAGGCGCCAACATCGTGCTCAACGGCTTTGGCGACGTGGAAGGCCCCAAGGCGGAAATCGCGGCGTTGGGTGTGCAGGTGACCTACCACGGCGCGGACATGAGCAAGCCTGCCGAGATCGAAGCCATGATCGAGCACGCCAAGGCCACTTTTGGCGGCGTAGATATTCTGGTCAACAACGCAGGCATCCAGCATGTGGCGCGGGTCGAAAACTTCCCCATCGAAAAGTGGGACGCCATCATCGCCATCAACATGAGCAGCGCCTTCCACGCCAC
>DAINNP010000371.1:0-1884 GCA_036735785.1 Rhodoferax sp.
GTCATGCGCAGTGGGGATGCCGTGCCCCGCGTCTCGCCTGGGGCAAACTTCAGCGAGTTAATGCGCGAAATGAGCAGCAAAGGCTTGGGTGCCACGGCTGTCGTGTCAGAGGCCGGTGATGTCTTGGGTATTTTTACCGACGGTGACTTGCGTCGCTTGGTGGAGCAAGGCGCCGACTTGCGGGGCAAAACAGCAGCTGAAGTCATGCATACAGTCCCTTGCACTATTGGTGCACACGCCTTGGCGGTTGATGCTGCGGATCTCATGGAAGCGCGGCGTATTACCAGCGTCTTGGTGGTTGACGATGCCGGCCGTTTGTGCGGCGCAGTGAACAGCAACGATTTGATGCGGGCCAAGGTCATTTGATGACACCTCTTCTCAACTTTCCCGCAGAGCTGCTGCTCAAAGCGCAAGACGTTCGCATTCTGTTTCTCGACGTCGACGGCGTATTGACGGACGGTGGTTTGCATTTCACTGCGGAGGGCGAAACCAGCAAGCGGTTTAACACCTTGGATGGTCACGGACTGAAGCTGCTGCAAAAAGCTGGCATCACGCCTGCCGTGGTGACCGGGCGAGACTCGCCCGCGCTGCGAGTCCGCCTCCAGGCGCTGGGCGTGCACCATGCGCGTTTCGGAACTGAAGACAAACAACCGGCCGCCGAAGAAATTCTGACCGAGTTGGGGCTGACTTGGGACCAAGCTGCAGCGATGGGGGATGACTGGCCGGATCTGCCTATGATGGGGTGCGCCCGCTTTGCGTGTGCTCCGGTAAATGCCCATCCGGAAGTGAGTGGCCGCGCCCACTACGTAACCCATGCTGCTGGCGGTCATGGTGCTGTACGTGAGGTGTGTGACGTATTGTTGGTTGCCAGTGGTCGCTACGCAGGGCTCCTGAAGCCTTATTTGCGGTGAAAGGCCTCCTGTACGCCGCTTGGGAGCGGCTCATGCTGTACCTTCCTGTGTTGGTGATGGGAGTGCTGGCGTTGGGCACCTACTGGTTGGTGCGGAGTACCCCCGTCACCGATCCACAAGTGCCGGAGCGGGTGCGCGGGCACGAGCCCGACTATTTCATGCATGGTTTCAAGGTGAAAACCTTTGATGCAACAGGCCGTTTGCGATCCGAGGTGGCGGGCGATGTCGCCAAACACTACCCTGACACGAAGTGGATGGAAATTGATGCCATCCGCATCCGCTCTTTTGACGCCAGTGGTCGCTTGACGACAGCGACGGCCAACAAAGGCTTGGCCAACGAAGATGGCTCAGAGGTACAGCTCATGGGCAACGCCGTGGTCGTTCGAGAGGCGGTAACTGCGGCAGGCTCGGCGCCCGCACAGCCCCGGTCTGAATACCGCGGAGAGTTTTTGCATGCCTTTATGGACACTGAGCAGCTAAAGTCCCACAAGCCTGTGGAGCTGCGTCGTGGTCAAGATGTCTTCACCGCAGACAGCCTGGACTTTGACAATGTGCAGCAAACCATGCGCCTGCAAGGTCGGGTGCGTGGCACGTTGATTCCGAGCAAGCGCTGACTCCAACAGCATTCAAAGAATGAACATATGCCTCCACTGATTTTCATCACAGGCGCCTCCAGCGGCATCGGCCAAGCGCTTGCCAAGCGGTTCTATGGCGCGGGCTATTCGCTTGCACTAGCGGCTCGCCGTACGGCGGAGATTCACACATGGGCGCAAGCCGAGAAGCTGGATCCCCAACGTTTCCAGGTTTACAGTGCCGATGTGTCTGATATCGAGAGCATCGTCGCAGCTGGGCAGCAATGTATTCAGGCGCAAGGCCTGCCGGATGTGGTGGTGGCCAATGCGGGCATCAGTATTGGAATGGATACCGGTGTGCGGGCCGATCTGGACGTTATGCAGCGCACTTTCGCCACCAA
>DAINNP010000372.1:0-1878 GCA_036735785.1 Rhodoferax sp.
GCCCAAGCCCTCCCCCCTGAAGTCGATGCTGCATTGGCCCGCGCCAAAGTGCCGCGCGACGCGGTGTCGTTCCTCGTGACCGATGCCCAAGGCGGCGCAGCACCGCGTTTGGCCCACCGCAGCACCAGCCCCATGAACCCGGCGTCCACCATGAAACTGGTGACCACCATTGCCGCCCTTGACCTGCTGGGGCCCGCTTACACCTGGACCACGCCGGTGTACCTCGATGGAACGGTGCAAAACGGTGTGCTCAATGGCAGCCTCTACCTCAAGGGCCAGGGCGACCCCAAGCTGGTGATGGAGCGACTGTGGCTGCTGATGCGCCGGGTGCAGGGCATGGGCATCAAGACCATTGCCGGCGACATCGTGCTCGACCGCAGCGCACTCGAGGTGCCCGAACCCGACCCGGCCAAGTTCGATGGCGAGCCCCTGCGCCCCTACAACGTGGCCCCCGATGCGATGCTGCTCAACTTCAAGTCGGTGGTGATGACCTTCACCCCTGACCGCAGCGCCAACC
Organism: Rhodoferax sp.; assembly: GCA_036735785.1. Lineage (GTDB taxonomy): Bacteria > Pseudomonadota > Gammaproteobacteria > Burkholderiales > Burkholderiaceae_C > Allorhodoferax. Next base: position 518 of record DAINNP010000372.1, read on the forward strand.
TCGCCTATGTGCAGTACGACCCACCCCTGGCCGGAGTGAGCCTGCCCGCCACCGTAGCGCTCAACACCATCGCCGCCGAGTGCGGGGACTACCGCGGTGCTCTCAAGGCCGATTTTTCAGACCCCTTGCGCATCCGCTTTGGCGGCAACTACCCCGCGGCGTGTGGTGAAAAAGTCTGGCCTGTCGCCTACACCGACCCCAAAGCCTATGCCGCACGCACTGTGCAAGGTCTGTGGGAGAGCATGGGAGGCCGGGTACTGGGCAGCGTGCGCACTGGCAGCGTGCCAGCAGCCCTGTTGGCCGGCAAACCGGCGCTGGTGACCCAGTCCGCGTCGCTTGCCGAGGTGATTCGCGACATCAACAAATACAGCAACAACGTGATGGCCCAGCAGGTGTTTTTGACGCTGGGCCGCGTGGCAGGCACCGCCCAGGGGTTGCCGGTCGACACAGTGGCAGACGTCAACCTGCCACCGGGCAGCTTTGCAGCCAGCCGCACACTGGTGCAACGCTGGTGGAAAGACCGGATCGGCACCGACGACGCCCCGGTGCTGGACAACGGCTCCGGCCTCTCTCGCCAGGAGCGCATCAGCGCGCAAGCCTTGGGCCGGCTGCTGCAAGCCACGTTCACCGCCCCCTTTATGCCGGAGTTGATGTCATCCCTGCCGATCACGGGGGTCGATGGCACGCTCAAGCGCATCAAGACCCGCACCAGCGGCACCGCTCACCTGAAAACCGGCACCCTGAGCGGCGTGGTGGCTTTAGCGGGCTATGTGCATGCGGTGAGTGGCAAACGCTATGTGCTGGTTGCCTTTATCAACCACCCCAACGCCAATGAGGCCCGCCCTGCGCTGGACGCCTTGGTGGACTGGGCCGGGCGGGATCAGTAGAACGCGGGGCAGCGGGCGGCTTCAGGCCGCTGCGCGGGTCAGGCGGTCGCGCACGCCATCCCACTCGGGGGTGTCGGGCGGAGCTTCAACCCAGATCAGCTTCACGCCGAGCGCATCCATCTCCCGCAGCTTGGAGAACAGCTCGTGCGCAGCCGGCTGGGCATGCACTGGCATGCGGTGGGGGGACACCAGCGGCGAACGTACCTGCAGCGGGCTGCGGTGGTACAGCGCAATCGTGGCGCGCACGTCCGCAGGCTTTGCACTGCTCAGCAAATCAAGGGCTGCTTGCAGGGCCTGGGCGTCCATCAGGCGCACGGTGGCGCTGGGCGCATAGTGAGACTCCAGAGTCCCGGAGGCCCGGGGCGCTTGCTGTGTCTGCGCCTCCAGCTCTTCTTTTGATAGCAATTTACGCCCGCACGCATCTTCAACCTGCTGGGCGGTGATGGAGCCCGGACGCAAGAGCACCGGCGCACC
>DAINNP010000373.1:0-1861 GCA_036735785.1 Rhodoferax sp.
CTCGCTGAGCTGCTGAAAGCCCAGGGCCACCTCGCCGCGTGCCACCAAGGTGCCGACCGGCACGCCCGGGGGCGCCTGCACGATACGGCTTTGAATCGCCTCGGCAATGCCCCAGCGCTCAAACAGCTTGGCCAGCGCCACGCCGCTCGGGCCAGTGGAATAGCTCAAGGTGGGCGCGGCCAGCACGGCTGCGCGCACGGCAGCTTCTGAGCGGATGTCGGGCGCCACAGCGCCTTCCTTTACGGCGACAGCCACGCCAGAATGCACCAGATCTACGCGGCTACCAGCCGCCAGATGGCCTACCGCCAGCAGCTTTTCGATAGCGTCCGACGCCAGAAACACGATATCGAACACCTCGCCCGCTTGGACCCGCTTGGCGGCGTCCACTCCGCCCACCGACTCCAGCGCGAGCTTTACGCCGGTAGCAGCCTCATAGGCCTGGGCCAACTCCGTCAGCAACTGGCGTGTAGCCATGGAGGAGATGGCTTTCAGGGGCGCTCCCGCAGGGGCGTGAGAGGGGGAAGCAGGGATTTGCATGCTGGGTATTCTGGTCGGGCACGTCGGCTTTGATAAGCCGAGGGGGCGACTAGCAGCTATCACATATCGGCATAATTGACGCGCAGCTATTCTCAGAAGAAACTCCCCCACTCCCGAAAGCCGCTATGGATTTGTTGCTATGGACTTGAAACAGTTGGAATACTTTGTGCGCGTGGCCGAGATGGGCAGTTTTACCCGCGCCTCCATCTCGCTGGACGTGGCCCAGCCCGCACTGAGCCGCCAGATTCGCCTGCTGGAAGTGGAGCTGCGCCAGAACCTGCTCACCCGCAACGGCCGTGGCGCCGTGCCCACCGAAGCCGGCAAGCTGCTGCTGGAGCACGGTCGCGGCATCTTGCACCAGGTGCAACTCACCCGCGAAGAGATGGGCGCCGCACGCGGCGCGCTGGCCGGAAGGGTGTCTATAGGCCTCCCACCAAGCCTCTCCAAGCTGATCACCGTGCCACTGGTGAAAGCCTTTCGCGAGGCCCTGCCCCACGCACACCTGACGCTCACCGAAGGCTTCTCGGTGCAAATGCACGAGGGCCTGCGCTTGGGCAACCTCGACATGGCGGTGCTCTACAACCCAGGCCAGAGCAGCGACTTGGAGATGAGCACGCTGGATGAGGACGAGCTCTCCCTGATTTCACACAACCCGGCGGGCGGCAAAAAAGGCAAAAGTAAAACAGCACCCGCCATCAGCCTCAAGGAAGTGGCAGCGCTACCGCTGATCCTGCCCAGCCGGCCCAATGCCTTCCGCATCCTGCTCGAAGGCGAAATGATGGCCTTGGGCCGCCGGCCTGAAGTGCTGCTGGAGGTAGACGGGCTCAACGCCATCCTAAACCTGGTGAAAGAAGGCATGGGCCACGCGGTGTTGCCCAGCTACACGCTGAGCAACTTCGACAACCCCGAAACTTTTACGGTGCAGTCTATCCACAGCCCCCGCATCATGAGCCAGCTGATGTTGGTGTGGTCGGCGCGCCGCCCAACCACCCAGACCCAGCGCAAAGCCATGGATGTGGTCAGCAAAGTGGTGCTGGAAGCGATTCACCGTTAACCGCAGCACGACTTTTTTGCATAGCTGCTATGCCATGCGCAGCTTGCTTTGCGCCCGATGCTGCCTGCACACTGTCTCCATAACTATTCAAGAGGAGACAAAAATGACCCAAGCCACTACTAAATTCATAGCTGCTTGCGCAGTATTAGCGGGCGCTAGCGGCCTTTTTCTTTCACAATCTGCGGTAGCACAGACGGCCGCGACCTACCCCGCCAAGCCCATCCGGCTGGTGGTGCCCTTCACCCCCGGCGGCTCTACCGACATCCTGGC
>DAINNP010000374.1:0-1855 GCA_036735785.1 Rhodoferax sp.
AGGGGGCGGATGCGCTGATCATCGTGACCGAGTGGCGCGAGTTCCGCAGCCCGGATTTTGAGAACATCAAATCCAAGCTCAAGCAGCCTGTGATTTTTGATGGCCGCAACCTGTACGACCCCAAGCTGGTGCGCAGCATGGGCATTGAGTACCAAGCTATCGGACGCTAACACCATGACCGTATTGACTCTGCAAGATCTGGCCATCCAATCCGGCGTGGCATTTGGCACCAGCGGTGCGCGCGGCAAGGTGGTGGACATGACCGCTGGCTTGTGCCACGCCTACACCACCGCGTTTTTGAATGCCGTAGTGCCCAAGGCCACCACCATTGTGCTGGGCCACGATTTGCGCCCCAGCAGCCCGGCCATTGCGGCGGCCTGCGCAGCCGCGATTCAGAGTTTGGGTATGCAGGTGGTGTATGGCGGCGCCCTGCCCACACCGGCGCTGGCGCTGTATGCGGCGCAGCTGGGTGCGCCGGCGATTGTGGTCACGGGCAGCCATATTCCGTTTGACCGCAATGGCATCAAGTTTTACCGCGAAGAAGGCGAGATCACCAAAGCCGATGAGCGCGCCATGCTGGACTTTTTGGTGGGCGTGCCCCGGGACTTGAAGCTCTCCGCCCTGCCCGCCCCCGACCCACAGGTCGAGCAGGCCTATGTGCGCCGGTATGTGGATTTCTTTGGCACCGCCGCGCTGGCGGGCGAGACGATTGCCGTCTACGAGCACAGCAGTGTGGCGCGCGATGTGCTGCGCACCATTTTGGAGGCGCTGGGCGCAGAGGTGATTTCGCTGGGCCGCACCGATGTGTTTGTGCCCATCGACACCGAGGCGGTGCGCCATGAGGATATTGAGCAGGCCCGCGAGTGGGCGGAGTTGCATGACTTTGACGCGCTGGTGTCTACCGACGGCGATGCCGACCGCCCCCTGATTGGCGACGAGCGCGGCGAGTGGTTGCGCGGCGATGTGGTGGGCATTTTGACGGCGCAGCAGCTCCAGGCGACTGCGGTGGTCACCCCTGTGAGCAGCAATAGCGCACTGGAGAGCACCCAGAGTTTTGCGCAGGTGGTGCGCACCCGCATTGGCTCGCCCTATGTGATTGAGGGCATGCAAAACGCCGCCAAGGCGGGCGCGGAGCTGGTGGTGGGTTTTGAGGCCAATGGCGGCTTTTTGCTGGGCAGCCAGGTGCTACGGGATGGCCGCCGCCTAGGGCCTTTGCCCACACGCGATGCGGTGTTGCCCATGCTGGCCCTGCTGTGCGGCGCCAAAGCGGGCAAGCTGAAAATGTCAGAGGTGGGTTACCGCCTGCCCAAGCGGTTTACCGCCAGCGACCGGATTCAAAACTTTGCCACGGCCAGCAGCCTGGCGCTGATCACGCGCTTGCGGATGGACCACGCAGCTTTGCGCGAGCTGATGGCCCCTCAGGCGGGCGAAGTGGTGTCGATCGACGAGACCGATGGTTTGCGGGTGCTGTTTGCGTCAGGCGACATCGTGCACCTGCGCCCCAGTGGCAATGCCCCCGAGCTGCGCTGCTACGCCGAGAGCACCACCGTCGATCAGGCCAAGCAATTGTGCGATGACTGCCTGCTGCGGGTGCTGAAGGCGGCGTAAAGCAGCCCCAGGCGATGTTGTCGACCCCCACGTAGCGGGCGTAGTTGACCCCGATGCCGCTGAGGCGGACTGACTTTGGTGCCACTGATGCGAATAGAGAACTGGTCGGTGGGCTGGCCGGCCCCGCTGAGCACAAAGTGGGTGTTACTGGTGTGCTGCAACTGCACGCCGGAAGCCAGAGCGCCAGTGGGGTTGGGCCTGCGCACCGGCTGAAAAAAGCAGCACCACGGCTGTGGCGAAGGCGGAG
>DAINNP010000375.1:0-1848 GCA_036735785.1 Rhodoferax sp.
TATCGGGCAGGTTCAGGGTGCTACGGTAATCAACGGGTTCAGTCATGGCCAACTCTCGGTTTGGAGGCTTTGTGCAAGCAATTCGGGTGGGGGGCTACCAGCGCATGGGCCAAGGCAACCCCAGAGGGAGACAGGTGACGCGGGGCAAGGTGCGTCGGGTGGCCGCAGGGGCCAGCCCCGTCAAATTCGGGTGCTGCTCGGCGCGTTGGTGTGCGAGGCAAGCCAGGCACGTGCGTCGTCGCGGTCTTTCTGTATCCCTTGGGTCAGGGCATCCAGGCCGTCGTATTTGAGCTCGTCGTGCAGTTTGTGTAGAAGTTCCACCCGGATGATTTTACCGTAGGCCCCCTCCGGGCCCAGTTCTTCCGGCCAGTCCAGGCAATGGGTCTCCAGCAGCACCCGGCCGCGGTTAACGTCGTTAGGGTCCAGCGAGGGGCGTACCCCGAGGTTGGCTACGCCTTGCAGGGGTTTGGGCGAGAGGCCGTGCACCAGCACCACAAAAATGCCGCTGGCGGCGGGTTTCCAGTGGGCAAAACGCAAATTCAGCGTTTTGAAGCCCAAGGTGCGGCCCAGCTTGCGCCCGTGCACCACATGGCCACTGATGCAATACGGCCGGCCCAGCAGGCGAGCGGCATCTTGCATCCGCCCTTGGCCCAGTGCGTCGCGCACCGCAGAGCTGGAGACGCGCAGGCCATGCACCTCGTAGCTGTTCATGCGGGCCACGTCGAAGCCGTGGGCCTCGCCCGCCGCGTCGAGCAGGGCGTAGTCGCCCGCGCGGGCCTTGCCGAAGCGGAAATCGTCACCCACCAGCACATAGCGGGCACCCAGACCGTCCTGCAGCACCTGCTGGATGAAGTCTTGCGGGCTCTGGTTGGCCAGGCGCGCATCGAAAGGCAGCACGATGGTCTGGTCTACACCGGCCTTGGCCAGGTCGTCCAGCTTGTCACGCAGGGTGCCTACCCGGGCGGGTGCCAACTCCGGCTTTTGATGGAGTTTGGCGAAATAGTCGCGCGGATGGGGCTCAAAGGTGAGCACACAGCTGGGCACATGGCGCTGCTGGGCCTCGCCCCGCAGCAAAGCCAGCATGGCCTGGTGCCCCCGGTGCACGCCATCGAAGTTGCCAATCGTCACTGCGCACGCCTCGGCAACGCCGGGGTGCTTGAAACCGCGAAAAACCTTCATGGAGTTGTTATCTTTTTGATAGCAGGCTGCGCACATCGCGTCGGCGCCTGAAGCCAATTTGTCATGGAAACACGGTATATTGTGACCGAGCAGGGCCCGGGCCGCTCGTCCGGTGCGCACTTGCAGACCTTTGCAGACTTGTGTTGGTGGTTGTTTGAACCGTTGATGGAGGCGTTGCGTGAAAGTCTTGAAGTTGTCGGCCCAAGGGCTGCCCCAATCCTGGATATCGCTTGAACAAGCGGTGATTCATTACGCTGCGGACGAAGTGCGCTGGGAAGTCGGCGGCGAGGTCGCGGTGTTCCACGGCGGCCACAACTCGGTCACCGGGCAGCAATCCATCATCCGGGTTAACAGCATCATTGGCACCCGCGGTGTGCCGCGCATCAACCCCTTTAACTTGCGCCCCGGCCTGACCAACGCCAAGCTGTTCATTCGCGACCGCAATGTGTGCGCCTACTGCGGCGGGCACTTCCATGAACCCGATCTGACCCGGGAGCACATCATTCCTTTCGCCCAGCACGGCATTGACACCTGGATGAACGTGGTGACCGCCTGCAAGCCGTGCAACCACCGCAAGAGCCATCGCACCCCGGAGCAGGCCAACATGCCGCTGCTGTACACGCCCTATGTGCCCAGCCTGTGGGAAGACTTTATTTTGCGCAACCGCCG
>DAINNP010000376.1:0-1843 GCA_036735785.1 Rhodoferax sp.
GGATAGAGCAACAGCCTTCTAAGCTGTGGGTCGGGGGTTCGATCCCCTCCGGGCACGCCAAGTCGCTCTCTTTCCCTAAATCCTCAATTCATGCGCGGTATCTGAGATCCCAAGCCAGTGCTCAGCCGCACGGGCTAATGTTTGTGGATCGCCAGTGCTGTGGAAGTCAATCCGACCTGTATCGGTAGATTCTTGGGTCTGCAGAAGATCGGCCTCCGCTAGCAGTCGTCGTGTCTGGCGAGCGACCGGTGCGCCGCCTTCCAGATAGCGCACCTTGTCTCCGGTTCCCATGCGCAGTGGAGACTCGGCAAATGGGTAGTGTGTGCAGCCCAATACCAAGGTGTCCATCTCGCCAGTTTGAGTGCCAAAAGTGCCCATGGCCCCCGTAAATGTTGCGCAGGCTGCTCCTGTTTTTGTAGCGTCTAATTGTTCAATGGCCAGTGCAAGTCCGGGGCAGGGTTGAAGAACAAATCGTGCTTGGCCTTGCAGGCTGGCCAGCAAACGTTGGAACTTCTCGCTCTTCAGGGTGCTTGGCGTTGCCATCACCCCGATCACGCCTGTTTGGCTCGCTGCCACGGCGGGTTTGAGTGCCGGCTCAATGCCGATGATGGGCAAGCCAGGGTGCTCTGCCCGCAGCACATGGATGGCTGCCGCGGTTGCCGTGTTGCAGGCTACGACCAGTGCTTTGATCCGGTGCTGACTTTGCAGCCAGCGGCTGATCGTGCCGGACCGATGGATCAGGTAATCGTCATCCCGCTCACCATAGGGCGCATGGCCGCTGTCGGCGACATAGACAAACCTCTCGAGCGGCAACTCGGCCCTGAGCGCCCGCAGGACGCTCAGGCCACCCAGGCCGCTGTCAAACACCCCGATGGGGTGCATGCTCTCGATCGGCAATGGCTTAACGCGAAGTGACAGGAATGGACTTGAACTCGCCGGTAGCGATCTTCTTTTTCCACTCCTCAGGCCCTGTGATGTGAGCACTGGTGCCACCAGCGTCCACCGCCACGGTGACAGGCATGTCAACGACGTCGAACTCGTAAATCGCTTCCATGCCCATGTCTTCAAAACCGACCACTTTGGCAGTCTTGATGGCCTTGGACACCAGGTAAGCCGCACCGCCCACCGCCATCAAGTAAGCGCTCTGGTGCTTTTTGATGGCTTCGATGGCGACGGGGCCGCGCTCGGCCTTGCCGATCATGGCAATCAGTCCGGTTTGCGCCAGCATCATCTCGGTGAATCCATCCATGCGGGTAGCGGTTGTCGGGCCGGCGGGGCCCACGGCTTCATCGCGAACCGGGTCAACGGGTCCGACGTAATAGATCACCCGGTTAGCAAAGTCCACGGGCAGCTTTTCGCCCTTGGCCAGCATGCCCTGGATGCGTTTGTGCGCGGCATCACGGCCGGTGAGCATCTTGCCGTTCAACAACAAAGTCTGGCCTGGTTTCCAGCTGGCGACTTCTTCCTTGGTCAGGGTATTGAGGTCCACTTTTTTGCTGGTCTCGTAGTCAGGTGTCCAGTTGACGTTGGGCCAGAGGTCCAAGCTTGGCGGATCCAAATAAACGGGGCCGCTGCCGTCCAACACAAAATGGGCGTGGCGGGTGGCGGCGCAGTTCGGGATCATGGCGACCGGTTTGCTGGCCGCGTGCGTCGGATACATCTTGATCTTGACGTCCAACACGGTGGTCAAACCGCCCAAGCCCTGTGCGCCAATGCCCAGCGCATTGACCTTCTCCATCAGCTCCAAGCGCATTTTTTCCACATTGTTGAGTTCAGCGCCGGTTGCGGCTTTGGTCTGCAGCTCATACATGTCCAAATCGTCCATCAGGCTCTCTTTCGCCAT
>DAINNP010000377.1:0-1834 GCA_036735785.1 Rhodoferax sp.
GCCATCAGCCACGAGCTGCGCAGCCCGCTCACCCGTGCCCGCCTGAACACCGAGCTGCTGCCCGAAACGGCCGACGTGCAGCCGGGCCGCGATGCACTGCTGCGCGATCTGGCCCTCATGCGCGACCTGGTGACCGACTTGCTGGAAAGCGAGCGCCTGGCCAGCCCGCACGCCGCCCTGCACCGCGAGGCGGTAGACGTGTGCGCGCTGGTGCAAGACGTGGTGTGCGAGCTGCAAACCGCCCACGCCACCGCCGAAGCGGATAACGACCCTGCGATTGACATGCAGCTGCCCCCGGCCTTGACCCGCCTGCAACTGGACCCGACCCGCATCCGCCTGCTGGTGCGCAACCTGTTGGACAACGCCTTGCGCCACAGCGCGGGCGCCTCGGCTGCGCCGCAAATCACCGTGCAATGGACGGACGGGCAGTTGTCGATCGCCGTGCGCGACTTTGGCAGCGGTGTCGAAGAAAACCAGCTGCCCAACTTGGGCCAGCCCTTCTTCCGGCCGGATGCCGCCCGCACCCGCGAGGGCGGTGGCGTGGGGCTGGGCCTGTACTTGTGCCGCCTAGTGGCGCAGGCGCATGGGGGCAGCTTTGCGGTGCGCAATGCCCAGCCGGGCTTGGCGATTGAAATCGCCTTGCCAGCCGCTACAGTGTGATCAGCCGTACCGGGCGGGCGACGGCCCGCTTTGGTGTGCCCATGAATCACTATGTTTTTGATAGCTGCTCGCGCATATTCCGCGAGCGCTGGAGCCTGATTTGACTACCAAAACCCTCGTATTGCTCCCCGGCCTGATGTGCGACACCGCTGTCTGGGCGCCGCAGGTGCAGGCCTTGTCGGCCAGCCACCACTGCATGGTGATGGAATGGGGCCTGACCGATTCGCTCACCGCCATGGCGCAGCAGGTGCTGGCCGCCGCCCCCGCCACCTTTGCCCTGGCCGGCCACAGCATGGGCGGGCGCGTGGCCCTGGAAGTGATGCGCCTGGCCCCCGAGCGGGTAGAGCGCCTGGCCTTGCTGGACACCGGCGTGCACCCCTTGGCAGAGGGCGAAGCCGGCGTCAAAGAAAAAGCCGGCCGCCTGGCCCTGCTGTCGCACGCACAGCGCGCCGGCATGCGGGCCATGGGCGCCATGTGGGCCCGCCCCATGGTGCACCCCGCCGTGGTGGGCGGCCCGGTGTTCGAGCACGTGCTGGCCATGCTGGAGCGCAGCAGCCCCGCCCAGTTTGCGGCGCAAATCAACGCGCTGCTCACCCGGCCCGACGCCGCTCCGGTGCTGGCCGGCATCACCTGCCCGACGCTGGTGCTCACCGGCCGGCAAGACGCCTGGAGCCCGCCCGAGCAGCACCAGGCCATGGTGGACGCCATGCACGCCGTGCGCGCCGAGCTGGTGGTGCTGGAGGACTGCGGCCACATGAGCACGATGGAGCAGCCCGACGCCGTCAACACCGCCTTCGCCCGCTGGCTGGCCTCCTGAAAAGTGCCAACTTCGTCGCGGTTCCTGTAACCGTTACAGCACAAAGTTACAAGAATCGGGCCCGGAGCGGTAACAATCTCCCCCTTGGCCGGAAAACCCCGGCCTCCCAACACTGAATCTCACCATGTCGACATTTGAAATTGAAGGCGGCGTGCCCCTGCGAGGCACCATTCGCGCTTCCGGCAACAAAAACGCCATCCTGCCCATGATTGCGGCCTGCATCCTGACGGACCAGGAAGTCATCCTCGACAACGTGCCCGACATCATCGACGTGCGCCACATGCTGGACGTGATCGTCGAAATCGGCGGCAAGGTCGAACGCAGCGGCGAGCGCGTCAGCATCCATGTGGCCAGCGT
>DAINNP010000378.1:0-1832 GCA_036735785.1 Rhodoferax sp.
CGCAACGACGGCTGGAGCTTTTTGAATGGCGTGATCAACGGCACCTTCACCGTGCCCGGTGACGGCAGCATTGACTATGCCGCCGCACTGAAAGTGCTGCGCGAAGCTGGCTATGAAGGCTGGTTGGTGGTCGAGGCCGAGCAAGACCCCGCCGTGGCCCCGAGCTACCAGTACGCCCAGAAGGGTTACGAGACCCTGAGCGGCCTGGTCAAGAGCCTGGCCTGATCGCCCGAGGACACCGCCATGGTCAGCCCCTTACTCGCCAAAGCCGCCCCCACGGGCCGCGAAATTGTCAACGTCACCCCTGAGCGTGCCGGGTGGACGCATGTGGGCTTCCGGGCGGTGCGCCTGGAGGCTGGTGCTACAGAAACCATAGCTACCGGCGCACGTGAATTGTGCGTGGTGGTGCTGGTGGGCTCGGTAGACATCACCATCGACGGCACCACTTTTGCCAACCTGGGCACCCGCGACAACGTGTTTGACGACAAGTCGCCCGCTGCGGTGTACGTGCCTTCCGGCAAAGAGGTCACCGTGCGTGCCGTGCGCAATGCCGAAGTGGCCTTGTGCACCGCGCCGTGCGACGACAAAGTGCGCGCCGTGCGCGTGATTGACCCCGCCAGCATGCGCCGCAGCGTGCGCGGCAAGGGCACCAACACCCGCTATGTGTGCGACATCCTGCCGCACGACGACCCCACCGCCGCCCACCTGCTGGTGGTGGAGGTGATGACGCCGGCCAGCCACAGCAGTAGCTACCCGCCCCACAAACATGATGTGGAGCAGCCACCGGTCGAGACGCTGTTGGAAGAAACCTACTACCACCGCCTCAACCCGCCGCAGGGCTTCGCCTTCCAGCGCATCTACACCGACGACCGCAGCATCGATGAAGCCTGCGCGGTGGAAAACCACGACGTGGTCATGGTGCCCAAGGGCTACCACCCGGTGGTGGCGCCGCATGGCTATGACTCGTATTACCTCAACGTCATGGCGGGACCCAACCGCTTCTGGGTTTTTAAAAACGACCCGGCCCACGAGTGGATGCTGGCGCCCGCTGCCAGCACCTGAATCTCTTTTTAAAGAAACACATTCCATGTCCCAAGTTACCAATATCGCCCACTACATCGCCGGTGCCCACACGGCCGGTACCTCCGGCCGCAGCCAGCCGGTGACCAACCCCGCCACTGGCCAAGTCACCGGCTCTGTGGCCCTGGCCAACGTGGCTGAGGTGGATGCAGCGGTGGCCGCTGCGCAAGCGGCGTTCCCCAAGTGGTCTGACACGCCCCCTATCCGCCGTGCGCGCATCATGTTCAACTTCCTGCAGCTGCTCAACGAGCACAAGGACGAGCTGGCCCGCATGATCACCGCCGAGCACGGCAAAGTGTTCACCGATGCGCAGGGCGAGGTGTCTCGCGGTATCGACATTGTCGAATTCGCCTGTGGTATTCCCCAGTTGCTCAAGGGCGACTTCACGGACCAGGTGTCCACCGGCATCGACAACTGGACCCTGCGCCAGCCTTTGGGCGTGGTGGCCGGCATTACGCCGTTTAACTTCCCCGTGATGGTGCCGGCCTGGATGTTCCCGGTGGCCATTGCTGCGGGCAACACCTTCGTGCTCAAGCCCAGTCCGATCGACCCGTCCGCCAGCCTGTTCATGGCCGACTTGTTGAAGCAAGCCGGCCTGCCCGATGGCGTGTTCAACGTGGTGCAGGGCGACAAGGAAGCCGTGGATGCCCTGCTGGTCCACCCCGATGTGAAGGCCGTGAGCTTTGTGGGCTCCACCCCGATTGCCAACTACATCTACGAGACCGGCGCCCACCACGGCAAGCGCGTGCAGG
>DAINNP010000379.1:0-1826 GCA_036735785.1 Rhodoferax sp.
TTGGTGCTGCAACGGGGCTACGCTTGGCTTGCGGATGCCCAAGGCGCCACTGTGACTTCGGTTCGACAAGCCGGGCCCGGGGATGTGATCACGGCCACCCTCGCAGACGGTACGGTTGATATGGCCGTACGCGCAGTCCACGAAAATTAGTTTCTACAATAAGTTTTGTTAACAACCCACCCACTACGAGGATCTCATGGAACATACCCTGCCCGCGCTGCCCTACGCCATTGATGCATTGGCCCCCGCATACTCTCAGGAAACTCTGGAGTTTCACCATGGCAAGCATCACAACGCATATGTGGTGAACCTGAACAACCTGCAAAAGGGCACAGAGTTCGAGAGCATGACGCTCGAAGAAATCATCAAAAAGTCCAGCGGTGGTGTGTACAACAACGCAGCCCAGATCTGGAACCACACCTTTTTCTGGAACTGCATGAAGCCACAAGGCGGCGGCGAGCCGACTGGTGCTTTGGCTGATGCCATCAATGCGAAATGGGGTTCTTACGCGGCCTTCAAGGAAGCCTTCGTCAAGTCGGCAGTCGGCAACTTTGGTTCCGGATGGACATGGTTGGTCAAGAAGGCTGACGGTTCTGTCGACATCGTCAACACCGGCGCTGCGGGTACCCCTCTGACAACCGCTGACAAGGCTTTGTTGACCGTGGACGTCTGGGAGCACGCGTACTACATCGACTACCGCAACATGCGCCCCAAGTTCGTGGAAACCTTCCTCGATAAATTGGTGAACTGGGATTTCGCTGCAGCGAACTTCGCCTGAGTTTTGGTGCAATAAAAAGGCTCGGTGGGCAACCTCCGGGCCTTTTTTTATGCGTTTGCTGCACTGCACCTATAAAAATATTTCCTTGAAGTGGTTTTAAATTTCATATTGCGGTAATGCATTGCGAAAAATGCATTTCGGGTCAGACCACTGAAAGCACAATTACGCACTATCCGGAGACCGCTGCCTGTGCGTGAAACAGTTCTGCGTCAACAACACCTCATTTTTGGAGATAAGCGATGAGTACCCAGCAACCGACGATTATTTACACACTGACCGACGAAGCCCCCCGTTTGGCCACTGCTTCGTTCCTGCCCCTGATCCGCACATTCACTGCGCCTGCAGGCATCAACGTAGTGGAGTCGGATATTTCGGTGGCGGCGCGTGTTTTGGGCGAGTTTTCTGACTTCCTCACAGAAGACCAAAAGGTCCCCAATACCTTGGCTGAACTGGGTAAAAAGACGCTTCAAGCGGACGCCAACATCATCAAGTTGCCCAACATCAGCGCCTCGGTAGGCCAGCTGGTCGCCTGTATCAAAGAGCTGCAGAGCAAGGGCTACGCGATCCCTGACTACCCTGAAACTCCCAAAACTGACGAAGAGAAGGCGATTCGCGTCCGTTACTCCAAGTGCACAGGTAGCGCGGTCAACCCGGTTTTGCGCGAAGGTAACTCGGATCGTCGTGCACCCAAGGCGGTGAAGGAATACGCCCGCAAGAACCCGCACAGCATGGCCGAGTGGAGCCAAGCCTCTCGCTCACATGTGTCTCACATGCATGCCGGCGACTTCTACCATGGCGAAAAGTCCATCACATTGGACCGTGCGCGCGATGTCAAGATGGAGTTGATCACCAAGAGCGGCCAGACGCTGGTGCTCAAGCCCAAGGTTTCTTTGCTCGACCGCGAAGTGATCGACAGCATGTTCATGAGCAAAAAGGCCTTGCTGGAGTTCTACGAGAAGGAAATTGAAGACGCTCGCAAAACGGGCGTGATGTTCTCCCTGCACGTCAAGGCCACCATGATGAAGGTGTCGCACCCCATCGTGTTCGG
>DAINNP010000380.1:0-1825 GCA_036735785.1 Rhodoferax sp.
AACCACTTCCGCCCCGAGTTCCTGAACCGGATCGACGAGACCGTGGTCTTCCACTCGCTGGACGCTGCCAACATCGCCTCGATTGCCAAGATCCAGCTGGCCACGCTGATGGCGCGTTTGGCCAAGATGGACCTGACGCTGGCGGTGAGCGACGCTGCGGTGGCCGAGCTGGCCAAGGTGGGCTTCGACCCGGTGTTCGGTGCGCGGCCCTTGAAGCGCGCTATCCAGCAGCGCATTGAGAACCCGCTCTCCAAGCTGCTGCTCGAAGGCAAGTTCCTGCCCAAATCGACGATTCAGGTGGGGGTAGACCCCATTCTGGCGCCGGGGCAGTTCAGCTTCAGTTGATGGGCTACGGGTAGCGTCGTTTTTCTCACCTGTGTTCGACGGTGCAACTTGATCGCCCGTGCCTAAACCTTGGTTGGTTTAGGTATGGGCTTCTTTGCGGCCGAGCGCTTGGAGGGTGGTTTCGTGGCTTTGGCGCGCAGAGCGCATTCCAGCGCCAGGCGAGCCCATGGAAGCATTTCATCTGGTGAATCCATGGCATTTTCGGGCGCTGTGTAATAGCCCATCGAAGCTGTTTTGGATTTTCCGACGTACACAAAACGCTCGCATCCGACCGCTTCAAAGCGTGAGCGCACGACATCATCTGCCTTGAGCCATAGCTTGTCTCCTTGGCCAAGGTCAGCAATGATGGCGAAAGTAAACCCGTCCACTGAAATACCCCAGCCCCCAAACATTCGCTTGGCGACGCATCGCCCTTGAGTGGAAAGCAGTTCGCAGCAATAGTCTGCGAACTGGCGATTTTGTGCGGTGTCAGCAGTCACAGGTATGCTCTCCTTTGATAATGCGATCCGGTTTTATGCGCATGGCCCGGCAGTGTTAATTCAGGGGCATCTTTCCAGCGGTGTCAGTGGTGTCCCACTGCACTTGCCGCGCCAGTCGATCAAACGCGAGGTCAGCTGCGATGGCCAGCAAACCCACCAGCACCGCGCCTTGCAACACATAGGCGTTGTTAAACCCCGAGAGCCCGACGATGATGGGCGAGCCCAACGTTTTAGCCCCCACGGTGGAGGCAATAGCTGCCGTGCCGATGTTGACGATGACCGAAGTCCGCACCCCCGCCAGCCACAGCGGCAGGGCCAGCGGAATCTGCACCTGCGTGAGGATGTGCCAAGGCGACAGGCCCATGGCCCGTGCAGACTCCAGCACCGGGCGTGGTACGGACTCCACCCCAGCCAGCGTGGCTTGCAGCACCGGCAGTAGTCCAAAAAGCGACAAGGCAATGAGTGCGGGCAACTCCCCGAAGCCCACCGCAGGCACCGCCACCGCCAGAATGGCTACGGGAGGGAATGTCTGGCCCATGGCGGCTATTGCCTCCAGCAAAGGCCGGAAGGCTCGGCCCGCAGGCCGCGTGGCGGCCACGCCCGCCGCGGTGCCCAGCACGATGGCGACCGCACTGGAAACCAGCACCAGCCCGAGGTGCTGCCACAACAATTCAGCCAAGGGCTCTTGCAGATACACCGGGCGCGGCAGGTTGGGGAACAGCGCTGCAAAAAGCGGCAGCGAATGCGGCAACCCATAGGCGAGCGCCAGCAACAGGCCCAGCGTCCACAGCAGCCGGTCAGCCCAAAAGAGGGGCGGGCGCCTTGGGTGGCCTGAGGCGACCTGCGCGTGTGCGCCGGCAGCGTCAGCCATGCCGGGCTTCCAGCAAGTCGGCAGCCTGCACCTGGCCGAGCAATGTGCCGTCGGCACGGCGCACCCCCAGCACCGATACCCCCAGCGCCGCCATGTGCGAAATGGCTTCCCGCACCGTGGCGGTATCGGC
>DAINNP010000381.1:0-1817 GCA_036735785.1 Rhodoferax sp.
AATCCGGCCAGCATCCGCTTGCCGTAGCTGGTTTGGGTGAGTCGCTTGTCGTAGCAAATGACCTGCGCGCGGTCTTCTTCGGTGCGGATGGCGCGGCCGGTCCATTGCAGCAGCTTCACCCCGGTGGCGGGGATCACCAGTTCGTTGAATGGGTCGCGGCCTACGCTGCGTAGCCATTCAGCCCGGGCCTCGTCGACCGGGTCGCTGGGCGGGGCAAAGGGCAGCTTGGCGATGAACACGGTTTCGCACAAAGCGCCGGGCAAATCCAGACCTTCGCCAAAGCTCTGCAGGCCAAACAGCACCGAGGGCAACCCGCTCTCCACCCGTTCGGCGTGGGCGGCCAGCAGGCGGGTGCGGGACTGGGTGCCTTGCACCAGCACCATGTCCATCATGTGGCCGGGCACAGCCTCAGAAGCGGTGCGCATCTGGGCGCGGCTGGTGAAGAGCACCAGCGCACCGCGCTTGACTTGTTCCATGTCCTCCATGAGCGCGCGCACCACCTCGGCGGTGTAGGCGTCTGCGTGCTTGGGGTCTGCCTGGGTGTGCACTACCGTGAGGCTGCCTTGCTTGGCGTAGTTGAAGGGGCTGGCCACTTCCAGCGCAGTCACATAGGGCTTGTTGGCCAGACCCGCTTCTTTCAAAAAGTAGTCAAAGCTGCCGCAGCTGGTGAGCGAGGCGCTGGTGACGATGGCGCCGCGCACCTGGCTCCACAAAAACTGGCGTAACAAATCGCCGGGCACGATGGGGCAGGCGTGCGCGGTCATGGTCAGGTAGCCGTTGGCGCTCTCAGCTTGCAACCACTTGGCCAAGGGCTGGTCGCCATGCTCCAGCAGCAAATTGGCGGTGCTCACCAGGCTGCCCAAGCGCGGCGCAATGCCGCCCAACTGGGCATAGAGCTGCGCGCACAGTACCGCCTGGCTGGGGTCGTCTTTGGCGATGGCTTTCACGTCCACGCCCAGCGCCTCCAGCGCCTTGGACAGGCCGGTGGCCTGCGACTGAATCTGTCGCACCGGCTCGTGCAAGGCTTCGGGCAACACGCCGTTGGCAAAGCGCAAGGTGCCGTCTTTGCCGCCACCGTGGGCGTCCTGGCCGGTGTGGGCCCACACCAAGTCCATGGCCATGCGGGCCACTGAGGTGAGGGCGCCCTTGAGCTGGCTGGTCACCGTCTGCACGTCTTCGCCCAAGTGGAGGGCCAGCTTGCCGGCCACCTCGGTCATGGTTTTGGGCAGCTTATCGAGCCAGCGGAGGTTGGACAGGTCCATGCTGTTCGAGAACTGGTCCAGTGCTACAGCAGGTAGGTGGTGGCCTTCGTCAAACACCACCAGGCAGTTGTCCAGGTCGGGCAGGGTCTTCATGCCCAAAGACGCCAACACCAAGTCGTGGTTGGCCACGATGACATTGGCTTCCGCCAGCTTGGTGCGTGCGTTGTAGTAGCTGCACTCTTTGTAGCGCGGGCAGTGGCGTGCGGTGCAGGTGTGCCGCTCGGCTGCCACGGCTGACCAGTCACGCGGGTCGGGGGTGTCGGCCAGGTTGTCGCGGTCGCCATCCCAGCTGGCCACCGCCAGCTTGTGGGCCATGCCTTCAAACAGGGCTTGGCGACGTTCTTCAATCGCCTCTTGCGACAGGGCGCTCACCTTGGGCTGCGGCAGGTCGTCGTCAAACAAATCGTCCTCACTCGCGCCGCTGCCCACCAGTCGCTCCAGCTTGACCTTGCACACATAGCGCCCGCGGCCCTTGGCCAGGGCGTAGGCAAAAGGCTGGTCCATGCTGCGGGCCAGGGCCGGCAAGTCCTTGGTCATCAGCTGCTCTTGCAAGGC
>DAINNP010000382.1:0-1814 GCA_036735785.1 Rhodoferax sp.
CCCGCGCCGGTCATCATGGTGTCGGGGCGCATGTTCCCGGTGGAGCAGCGCTACCGCCCGTTTGAAGAAAGCCGCGAATACGACCTGAACGACGCGATCGCCGATGGTGTGGACGAGCTCTGGCGCGACCCGCATAACCAGGGCGACATCCTCGTCTTCTTGCCCGGCGAGCGCGAAATCCGCGAAGCGGCAGACCACCTGCGCAAACACCTGAGCCACCAACCGGTGATGCGCAACGCCGAAGTGCTGCCCCTGTTTGCCCGCCTGAGCCCAGCAGAGCAGGACCGCATTTTTGACGGCCACACCGGCCGGCGCATCGTACTGGCCACCAACGTGGCCGAGACCTCGCTCACGGTGCCAGGCACCCGATACGTGATTGACGCAGGCACTGCGCGCGTGAAGCGCTATAGTTTTCGTAGCAAGGTAGAGCAGTTGCTGGTAGAGCCTGTCAGCCAGGCAGCGGCCAACCAGCGGGCCGGCCGATGCGGACGGGTTGCCAACGGCATTTGTATCCGGCTCTACGACGAAAAGGACTTTGCCGGCCGCGAGCGCTTTACCACCCCGGAAATTCTGCGCAGCTCGCTGGCGGGCGTGATTCTGCGGATGAAGTCGCTCCACCTCGGTATCGTGGAAGACTTCCCGTTTCTGGAGCGGCCGACCGGCCGTGCCATTGCAGACGGTTACCAACTGCTCAACGAGCTGGGCGCGGTCGACGAGGCCAACGAACTTACGCCCCTGGGCCAGGAGCTCAGCCGTTTGCCGCTGGACCCACGCGTCGGCCGCATGCTGCTGGAAGCCCGCAGCCGTGAAGCACTCGACGAGGCACTGGTGATCGCCAGCGCCTTGAGCGTGCAGGATGTCCGCGACCGGCCCATGGAGGCCCAGCAGCAAGCGGACACCGCCCACCAAAAGTTTGACGATGAGAAGAGCGAGTTCACCGGCTACCTGAAGCTGTGGAAGTGGATCCACGACGCAAGAGGCGGAACTACGCCCGCAAACCCGGGAGTGGGGGGCGGTGGGCGTTCTGCGCAGGTCAAGGAGGAGCCCGCAAAGCGGGCGGGGGACACGGAGCAGAGCGCCCGCCGACCCCAGCTCCCAGCGAGCGCCCACGGATCTGCGCATACCGCAACCCACAAACTCACCAACCGCCAATACGAACAACTCCTGCGCCAGAACTTCGTCAACATCCGCCGCGTGCGCGAGTGGAAAGACATCTACAGCCAGCTCCACACCGTGGTGGCTGAGCACAAATGGCGCCTGAACACCCAGCCCGCGAGCTACGAACAGTTGCACCTGTCCATGCTCTCAGGCCTGCTGGGCAACATCGGCTGCAAGCTCGAAGAAGGGCAAAACGGCGAATACCTGGGCGCCCGCAGCATCAAATTCTTTGCCCACCCCGGCGCCCATCTGACCAAAAAGCCCGGCAAATGGATCGTTGCCTCCGAGTTGGTGGAAACCACCCGCTTGTTCGGCCGCGGCATTGCCGCCATCGAACCCCACTGGCTGGAACAAGTGGGCGGCCATTTGCTCAAGAAACAGCTGCTGGACCCGCACTGGGAAAAGAAAGCGGCCGAGGTTGTGGCACTGGAGCGAGCCACGTTGTATGGCATCGTGGTCTACAGCGGCCGCAAAGTGAACTACGGCCGGGTCGACATGACCGGTGCGCGCGAAATCTTCATCCGTGAAGCCCTGGTCGGCAAAGAGTGGGAAACCACACTGCCTTTCTTGGCCGCGAACCACAAGCTCATCAAGCAGGTCGAAGAGCTGGAGCACAAGGCCCGCCGCCAAGACGTGCTGGTGGACGACGAGCTGAT
>DAINNP010000383.1:0-1802 GCA_036735785.1 Rhodoferax sp.
CGGCCAGGTCTTCTTTGCTGGGAAAGTGTTTGTACAGGCTGGCCTTGGCAATGCCTACACTGGCGGCCACCTCGTCCACCGTCATGGCTTCGAAGCCTTTTTCTGCCAGCAGCAGGTTGACGGAGCGGATGATCGCATCCTCCCGCGCTTGCAGCATTTGCTTCTTGAAAGACACTTTGACAGGCGCTTTGGGCGCATCAGAAACGGGCATATCGGTCATAGGCCCCTATTTTATGGGCCTTGACGTCGCAAAGTAGAGAGGCAGGCCAATTTATGACTGCTTAGTTTTCCCGGTCAGTTGCCGGTTGGCAGCATCCGTCAACGCCTGGGTCAGCCGGTCGATCACCTCAGAGTCCAGGTTCCAGCAGTGCCAATACAGATTGACCGGCAAACTCAAGCTGGGCGCCAGATTGACCAAGCGTCCGCTCTCGAACAAATCCCGGACCAACAACTCGGGCACGATACTCGCGCCCCAACCGGCCAACACCGCGCGCACCTGCCCTTCTGAGCTGGGCACAAAGCGCTGGCTCAGGGACACCCGTCGCAGGTTGAGCGCCCGGCTCACAAATTCGGTGGGCAAGTCGTCTTTGCGGTTGAAGGCTACAAAAGGGATGCTGCGGAAATTGTGCGGCGTCAGACCCTGGGGGCAATGCGCCTGGGCGTATTCGGCGCTGGCCACCGCCACATATTGCATGGCACCCAGCGACTGCACTTTGCAACCCCTCAGCGCCTGCTTGAGGGTGGTTACACAGCCTAGCACCTGGCCTTCACGCAGCCATTCGTGGGTGAAGTCCTGGTCATCGGTGATGATTTCCAGCGGCAATCCCGCGTGCACCAGCGGGTCTAGCGCGGGCAGGGCCCAGGTGGCGATGCTGTCGGCATTCACCGCAATCGAGATGCGCTCGTCCTCGCGCACCGCACCGGTGCTGGGCGCGAGGTCTTTGAGGTCGGTCTCCAAGTCGGCACGCAGCAAGCGCATCTGCACCGCGTGTTTGATCAGCAATCGCCCGGCCGAGGTCGCCTTCACCGGCCGGCTGCGCACCAGCAGCACGGTGCCCACCTGCGCCTCCAGCGCCCGCAGGCGCTGCGACACGGCGGATTGGGTGATGGACAGGCGCACCGCTGCGCGCTCGAAACCGCCTTCTTCCACGATGGCGGCAAGGCATTCCAGGGCGTCCGAGTCGAAAGTACGCATGGTGTGATCTTATTAATGCTGCTAATGTTTTCGCAATCCAGTTAATTTTACTTTTACTCGGCTTCCGCTTGCCTGACACTGCGCGGATGAAAATTATTGTTCTCGGCGCAGGCACCATCGGCATTTGCACAGCGTGGCATTTACTGGAACTCGGCCACGAAGTCACGGTGGTCGAGCGTCAAGCCGACGCCGCCCTGGAAACCAGTTTCGCCAATGGCGCGCAAATCTCGGTGAGCTACTGCGAACCCTGGGCCAACAAAGAGGCGCCGCTCAAGGCTCTCAAGTGGATGCTCAGCAAAGAGGCACCCCTCCTGTTCCGCCCCCAGAACCCCTTCGGCCCCGGCTTGCACCAGTACACCTGGGGCCTGCAGTTCCTGGCGAACTGCAACGACGCGGCTTTTGAGCGCAATGTGCAGCAGCTCGTCGCTTTGGGCGCTTACAGCCACGCCGCTTTGAAGGATGTGGTTGCCAGCACCGGCATTCAGTACAACCGCCTGGAGCGCGGCATTGCGCACTATTACTGCGACCAGAAGTCGTTTGACACCGCCGGCGACGCCGCTGCGCTGATGCGCAAGTACGGCGTGAACCGCCAGGTCATCAGCAAAGA
>DAINNP010000384.1:0-1797 GCA_036735785.1 Rhodoferax sp.
TCACTGACTCCATGATCGATGCCTACATCGACCTGAAGATGCAGGAAGTGACCCGCTACCGCATGTCTGTACACCCTGTCGAATACGACATGTACTTCAGCCTGTAATCCCGGCGCTGTAAAGCACTGTGATGAGCAAAAAAGGACGGCGCGAGCCGTCCTTTTTTTATGGAACACTTGGACACAAATCGCCACCCGAACCTCGGGGATACTCAGAGTCTTTGTTCCGAGGCACTTTTTGACGGATACAGAATCACAACGCTTACCAAACCGAGCGTAGTTACTGACACAGCATGAAACCCACACTCCTGATTCTTTGCTTGACCGCCGGCACGACGCTAGGAGCCTCGGCGCAGGAGCGTATCTACCGGTGTGGTAACGAGTACACCAACACCGTGACGGAAGCGCAGGCCAAGACCTGCAAGCTGATCTCGGGTGGCAACGTCACAGTGGTTCAAGGGCAGAAACCCGCTGGGGCTGCGCCTGTCCCTGGTGTGAAAGTGGCATCAGCGCCGCCCGCAAGCAGTGCACCGCGTATCGACAATGCGGATCAAAAAGCCAAAGACTCTGATGCCCGTTTGATTCTCGAAGCCGAGCTCAAAAAGGCCGAGGCCCGTCAGATCGAGCTGAGCAAAGAGTACAACAACGGGGAGCCAGAAAAGCTGGGTCCCGAGACTCGCAATCATCAAAAATACCTGGACCGGGTTTCCGAGCTCAAAGCAGCGCTGTCCCGCAACGAAAGTGACATATCGGGCATCCGGCGGGAGCTTGGTCGCTTACCGGCCACCAGCGCCAAGCAATAAGGCCCGGACAGGTGTCCGCTGTTGCAAGCGGAGTCGTGGGATCCGGTTATTCAACTTCCTTCTTCAGCGGACAAGCCTCATGGAGCGATTCCATTCTTTTGACCTATTAGCTACCTTGGTGGCAGTGGTCACGGCCGACGCATCGGTGCAGTTCTCCAATGCGGCACTGGAAGATGCCTTGGGCATTTCGCGCAGGACCATCATCGGCTCCAACTTTGCAGATGTTTTTACCGAGCCAGCGCAACTGCACAGCGCACTCGAAGGCGCGCTAGACAATGCCTTTGCCGCCCTGCGCTACGACGCGTGGCTCAAGCGTGCCGGGCTGGAGTCCATGCCGGTGCATGTCATCGTGACCCGCACGGAGGCATCCAACGGCATCATTGTGGAAATGGTGCCCCAGGAACAGCAGACACGCCAGGACCGCGAAGAGCGACTCGCAGAGCAGGCTCAGACCAACAAAGAGTTGATCCGTAATCTTGCCCACGAAATTAAAAATCCTTTGGGCGGCATTCGTGGTGCCGCGCAGTTGCTCGAGATGGAGATGGAGTCGCCCGAGCTCACTGAGTACACGCAAGTCATCATCCATGAAGCGGATCGCCTGCAGAGCCTGGTAGACCGCTTGTTGGCACCGCACCGGCGGCCACACCTGGTGGGCGATGTGAATATCCACGAGGTGTGCGAACGGGTGCGCTCGCTCATCCTTGCCGAGTTTCCCAAGGGGCTGCGGGTGGTGCGGGACTATGACATCTCCATTCCAGAATTCCGGGGCGACCGCGAGCAGCTCATTCAAACCGTGCTGAACATTGCCCACAATGCCTGCCAGGCGCTGGCAGAGCGCATTGCAGCGGGTGACGGTTGTGTGACATTCAAGACCCGGGTCACACGGCAGATCACTTTCGGCAAGCAGCGTTACCGGTTGGCATTGGAATTGCATGTCATTGACAACGGACCTGGCGTGCCAGATTCGATCAGGGACCGCATTTTTTACCCGCTGG
>DAINNP010000385.1:0-1790 GCA_036735785.1 Rhodoferax sp.
ATGCGCGAGCGGTAGTTGCGGCTGGGGGCCAGCTGGCGCGTGAGGCCTTCGCGGAACACGAGTTGCATTTCCGAAAAGCCCGAAAACCCGAAATGTTTGGCAAAGCGCACCACCGCCGAGGGCTGCACATGGCAGCTCGCGGCAAGCTGCTGGATGCCTTCAATGCCGATGTGGTCGCGGTGCTGTTCCACGTACTTGGCAATCACCTTGAGCTGCTTGCTCAGCGTGTCGTACTCCGCGGTAATGCGTGCGATCAACTGGTCGACGGGGGTCTTGTCATTGCCCTTGGATGCCATGTGCAGAGTCTTTCGTGGGTGGTGTCCACCGGAGTCGGCGGTGGAACTGAATTTCTTTTCGTATTCTGATTGAAAACTGCGTTCTCGGAGGATGGGGAGTTCCCGCAGGCGACAACCCTTCTACCCTGCGAGATAGGGTTGTTTGCCCATGTTTTCTGCAAAGTAGAGGCGGAAGTCGCCCGACTTCTCTGCCGGGCTCAGGGAGGACGGCGCCATGCCCACCGCCATCAGCACTTGCTGCAAGGCGCGGATCGCCTGGGTGTCTGGGTCCTGGTCGATCACCACGTCCAGCACGCCTTGTTGCAGGTACTGCCGGTGGTCGTCCGAGATTTCGTGGGTGATCCAGCACACTTTTTCTTTGGCAAAGCGCTGCAGCGCGGCGTGAATACCGGGTGAGCCGGCGCCGGTGTTGTAGAGGCCGACTACATCGCGCTTGCCTTGCAGGGCCTTCTTGAGAGCGAGGTAGCAGCGGTCCGGGTCGTCATGCGTCTCGGCCACGTCCGGGTCACAGCGCAGGTGCGGAAACTGCGCGCTCAACACTTCCCGGCAACCGCTGCTGCGCTCGATGTGCCCGAGGTAGTCCAGCCGGCTGGAGAGTGTGAGGATGCGCCCCTCGCGGTGGCACAGGCGCCCGAGCAGGTAGCCCGCGGTGCGGCCGGCGGCATGGTTGTCGATGCCTACGTAGTCGGCCTGGGGCACGTCGTTCACCCGGGTCACCACCATGGCAACATGCTCCCCGTTGGCGCGGGCCTGTTGCAGGGCCTGGCGCACGGCCGGAGTGTCCGGGGCCGACACGATCAAGGCCTGCCGCTTGTAGCGGCGTGGGCCGATGGCGCGCACCAGCGCGGCTTCGTCTTCTTCCGGCGTGGTCACGCGGTGCACAACCAGCCGCTTGTCGAGCATGGCCACACCGCGCTGCATGGCCTGGTTCAGCCGCTGAAAAAACGGTGAAGGGTTGTCCGGCAGCACGATGTCGATGTGCACCAGGCCGTGGCGGGTTTCGGGCAGCACGCGGGGCACGCCCAGTTGGCGTGCCGCCTGCACCACCTTCTCGCGTGTTTTCACCGAAGCGGTGTCGCGCTCGTTGAGCACCCGGTCCACGGTGGCAATGCTCACTCCCGCCAGCGCGGCAATTTCGGTGAAGCGCGCGGTCTTTTTCTTGCGACTAGGGTTAACCATGATTTGACGATTTTTCGTCAATTATTGCGCAAACGTTTGAAGTGCAGGCCCCTACATTGCGCAGGTCGCGCTGCATTGGCCGCACCGAATTGACATAGGAGACACGCATGAAACTCGCCCTAGACCCGTACATGATCAGGCACCTGAGCCTGAACGAGCTGCCCGCAGCAGTCGCTGATCTGGGCTACGACCAGATCGAACTCTCACCCCGCTCCGACTTCTTGGACTGGTGGGTCATGCCCCGCGCCACCAAAGAGCGTATGGCCGGCTTCAAGGCCGCCATGAAGGCCTCTGGTGTAGGCCTTGCCAGCCTGC
>DAINNP010000386.1:0-1774 GCA_036735785.1 Rhodoferax sp.
GCCAAGACGCAGGAGGCTGCACAGGCGTTCTTGAACGCCGCCCGCACCTTCGCCCAAACCGAGATGGCCGCGTGGGACGGCTGGGCCGAGGCACTGGCGCAAGTCTTCCTCTACCCCGCCGTGCCCATGGCCATCCAACGGGTGGCCAATATCGAGCGGGCCCAGATGCTCATCGAATGCCCCTCACGCGCCACCCTGCAGCAGTTCCTGACCGCATGGCAAAGCGTGCTCCACGCCACCCGCAGCCAGCCTGAGTGCAAAGGGCTGATACGCTGGGCGATTGATGTGGATCCGTTGGCGATTTGAAGCAAAAAGCGGGCTTGGCGCACATCCACTATGCGCAAGCCGCTACAAAATAAATAGCAGACTCAGTGTCTGTCGGTGTTGGATCCGTAAGGCAAGGCTTGGTCATTGCGCACCTCATGGGCTTGCACATCGACGACATCCGCCGCAGGCGCACCGTATCCGAAGCCTCCCGCTGCTGACGGGCCGGCAGCACCAAAACCACCGCGCTTGAACTGCTGACGCGCCTGATTGAACCGCTGAAAGGTGGTCACAAACGCCGGTTTGCGGCCGGTCAGCAAGGCCTTGAGCAGCACCCACACGACGCTCAGCAGCGCAACCACGATCAGGCTCAGGGCAAAGACGGCGGCTGCAACGATAAGCACCAGTTTGAGTGCGGTGCGGAAAATGGCGGATACGAAATTCATCAGAGTGTCCATGTGATTATTGTGCGCGCCGGAGCAAAGCCACCTGCATTTCCAAGGATTCGCCCCGGACAGGTGCAAATCAGCATATTTTCAGCCTCTGGCGCCCATAAAACCTGCGCGAGCAGCTATCAATTCAGTAGCAACTAAATTCCTACCATCAGCGCCACAGCACCCGAAAAAGTGAAAAAAGCCGCTGCGGTAGAGACCAGAATGATGCGGGCGATGCGCCCATTGTCCGCACCGAAGCGCTCTGCCAGCAGCGACACATTGCTCGCACTCGGGAGTGCAGCCAGCAGCACCAGCACGGTGAGTGCAAATTTGTCGATGTGTACCCCGAGGCTCACTGCCGACACGCCGACCAGCAGCACCAGCAAGGGGTGCAAAAAGAGCTTGATCAGTGCCACAGGCACATATTCCTGCCAATGCACTTCGTGGGATTTGTCGTCCTTGGCCAGCATCTGCGAGCGGGCCAGCACCGCGCCGATGGTGAACAGCGCGACCGGCGAGGCCGCATCGGCCAGCAGGCCCACAGTCGCGGCAACAGGTTTGGGTAGCTCTAGCTGCAGCGCTGAAAACAAGGCTCCGAGCAAGATGGACCAAGGCATGGGGTTGGCAGCAACCCCCTTGAGCGCATTTTTGGCAGCCTGCCCCGCCGACACGCCGCCCTGCGCAGGGTCACCGCCAAGGCGCGACAGCGCAATACACAAAGACGAGGTGATCACCATGTCCACCAGAATTGTGACGATGGCAGGGCCCGCTGCCTTGGCCCCCAAGAGCGCGACCAACAGCGGCACCCCCATAAAGCCAGTGTTGGGGAAGGCGCCTACCAGTGCGCCAAAGGCCGCGTCATTCCAGCCGATGCGACCGTGCAGCGTGACCGCCACCACAAAGGCCACCATCACCAAGGCACACAGCAGGTAGGTGAGCGCGAGACTCACGTCCAACAGTTCACCGATGGGCGTGCTCGCACCGAAGCGGTAGAGCATGCACGGCAACGCGAAAAACAGCACAAAGCCATTGAGCCCGGGGATGGCCGCCAGCGGCAGCATGCCCCGGCGGGCGGC
>DAINNP010000387.1:0-1765 GCA_036735785.1 Rhodoferax sp.
TTCACCGAGCCGGCGATCTGGATCGCGCCCGAGAACAGCAAGAGCTTTTCGGTGAGCGTGGTTTTACCGGCGTCCGGGTGGGAAATGATCGCAAAAGTGCGGCGGCGCTTGGTCTCGGGTGCGTAGGTCACAGGGGGATCCAGGGTCGGGTGGGCCGCGCATCACAGGCGGGCCGCGGGGAAAGAGGGCGTATTTTACAGAGGTGCCCCGCCAGCCGCGCGCGGGGTCGGCTTTAAACTCGCCCCACAACAAACACAGCATTCGCGGAGACAAGCGTGAGCATCAAGCAGTTGGCCCAGGCACTAGGGCTGTCCACCTCCACGGTTAGCAGGGCCTTGAACGGGTACACCGACGTCAACGCACTCACCCGCACCCGTGTGAAAGAGATGGCAGACGCCATGGGCTACCGCCCCGACGCGGGTGCGCGCCGGCTGGTGCGCGGTAACACCGATGCGATCGGGATTGTGTATTCCGCAGCGGTCGAAAACCTGGGTAACCCGCAGTTTCTGGACATGGCCGATGGCTTGGGCGAGCGCCTGGAGCGCGAGCACCAGGACTTGCTGCTGGCGGTGGCCAAAAACGAAACCGAGCTGGAAATTTACGAGCGCTTGTTCAAAGGCGGTCGGGTGGATGCGGTCATCGTTCCCAACACCCGTGTGCACGACCCGCGCGTAGATTTTTTGCTGGAAAACAACTACCCCTTTGTCGGCTACGGCCGCACCGCAGAGTGCGCGCATTACTCGTGGCTGGACTTCGACAATGACCTGGGCAGCAAACTGGCCGTGGAGCATTTGCTGGCCTTGGGCCACACCCGCATTGCCTATGTGCATGCGCCGCTGGAGTTGAACTTTGCTTTTCAGCGGCACCGGGGCTATGTCAGCACCCTGCAGGCAGCCGGTGTGGAGTGCCCGCCCGGCTATTGCATCGGGGGTGTGAACGACCGGCGTAGCGGGTTGAATGCGGTAGCGCAGGTCTTGGCCTTGTCGCCCCGGCCCACGGCTGTGCTGGTGGATAACAACCTGGGCGGCGTCGGCTTGATCCGGGGGCTGATGGATGCGGGGCTGCGCGTCGGGCAGGACATCTCAGTAGTGGTGCATGGCGACATTCCGCAAGACACCTTGCTGACCGGGCTGAACGTGACCACTGTGACGCAGCCCACACCGCAAACCACCGGTATCGCTTTGGCCGAGATGGTGATGCAAGTGCTACGCGACCCCGAAAGCGGCCCTTACCAGCTGCTCCGCCAACCTGCTTTGCAAGTGGGGAGCAGTAGCGGCCCGGCCGATTGAGTGCACTCGACTTGTCGGGGCATTGCCCCAGCGGCGCGGTGCGGCATCGGCGCATGGTTAAAATGCGCACATTCCGAGGAGCGTTGCAGCCCGCCATGTACCCATGTAGGTACCGCGAGTGAGGCTCGGAACACACGGTGCAATCAGCACCGTGCCTTCACAACGGCGCTCACCCACTGGAAACGCGTGCGGTGAGTTGCTTGTCAAATCCCCTCCCCGAGTGCGCCAGTGGCTATGCAAATCAACGTTTGGAGCACACCATGAGCGCTGTATTGAAACTGGTTAAGAACGCCAAGACCCCCAAAGCGGTAAAGACGGTTAAGCCCGCCAAAGCCGTCGCTGCCCCCGTGAAGGCAGAAGATTTCAAGATCGCCGACCTGAGCCTGGCCGATTGGGGCCGCAAAGAGCTGACCATCGCCGAGACCGAAATGCCCGGCCTGATGGCCATCCGTGAAGAGTTCGCCAAGGCCCAGCCT
>DAINNP010000388.1:0-1750 GCA_036735785.1 Rhodoferax sp.
GCGTTGTCGGCCATCAGGCGGTTCAAGGCGCGTTCCACGATAGGCGCCTGATCCAGCATTTGCAGCTCGTGGCGGCGCAGCATGGCGGCAACTTCCCGCTCGGACAGCACGAAGGCGTCAAAGCCTTCGCGGTTGGTGAACAAAAAGCGGGTGCGCATCGGGCTGACCCAGCTCAGGCGGCAGCGGAAGGGCGGTGTCTCCGGTGACACCTTTTCAAACCAGACGCCGCGGGTCAGCAACTGCGCACTGGCATCAAAGTCATCCATCTGCTCGGCATCTTGCTCGGCCAGTTGGCCGGCCCGACGCTCGTCCAGAGCCTGCATCGCCTCATCGGCGGCATGTGCCTCGAGGGCCGCACCTTGGGTGTCGAGCGGGGGCGCGGCCTTCATCCGTATCGCGAGCATATGGGTGGCAATCAGCCTGCGGGTGAAGTTCGCCCTGTCTTCGCCGTCCCAGCCAATGCTGTCGAGCTCGGCATTGAGCGTGCGAACCAGCTCGGGCAGCACGCCGACCAATTCTTGGCGCTCTTCTGGCTTTGTCTTGGGCTGTGTGCTCCAGATGAGCTGATCCATCGTGGCCAGTGTGCGATTCCAATGGCCTGCATGGGTGTCTTCGGTCATCCATGCCACCGCAATCACCTGCCGCCATTGGGTGGTGAGGAAGGGTTTGAGAAACGGCGCCAGCGGCAGGTGCTCGGGCAACGCGCTGATGCGCGCGTGCACAGCCTCATCGGCCTGTGCCAGCGCGGCCGCCAACTGCTCCTCGTCGTTCTCCCGGGAGGCAAATGGCTCGATGTGTTGGTCAGCCTGCCGCTCGGACTCAAACAAGAATTCGGTGAAGTCGGCCAGGAGCGCCGCAAACAGCGTGAGGTCGTCATTGAACTCGTGCAACACCCGCTGGACGGTGGATTCGATCCGTTGGTACAGGGGGTCTTGTTCGCCTTTGTCTGGCGTCCAAGCGACCGAGGCGGATGCCAGGGTGTCCACCAGTTTGCGGGCAGGATGCTCCGCACTCAAGAAGAAATCGCGGTCCACCATGGCTGCGCGCAAAACAGGAATTTGCAATCGCCCGATGACCACCTTCAGCTCGGCCGGGATCGCGCCATCGGTGAACACGTAGTCAAACACCTCGGCCAGTGCGTTGACCGTGCCGCGGTCCAAGTCTTGGGCCTGTTGGAACGCCGGCTGATCCCCCAATCTGCGCAACACATTGTGCGGGGACCCGGCAGTTTCCATGGCGTCGTCAGACTCCAGGAACTGATAGCGGGAGCCGCGTCCGGTGCCGGCTTGCATCGCACTCAGGTACTGCAACAAGGCGGGGTCCGCGGGAATGGACAGGCTGTTCTGCGCTCCCGGAGTACCGCCGGAGTCGGCATCCGAGAGTTCAAAGCCACCAGCCTGCTCGACGGAGGGGCGTCCGACACCCAAGCGACGCAAGAAGTGACGGGCCTGTTGCACCCACTCCTGGCGCGCAGGCCCCCACTGGGACCACACAGAAGGGGCCGCCTCGGGTGCCGCCGGAGGCGTGTCCCGGTGGGTGACGCTGCTGCTTTCGGTGGTTGCGGCAAGTGGTGCGCCGGCGCTGCGCGGACCCAGGTCGGCGGCGCCGGTCAGCGGCGCAAACTGCGACGATCCATTGGGGGATTTCCGGATGCGATGCACGGTGGTGGCATGCACTCCCGCCTGCGTGAGCGTGGCAATCAGCTCGGTGTACAGCGGGCCCAAATCCACAAAGTGCGCAGGCTCCAGCG
>DAINNP010000389.1:0-1742 GCA_036735785.1 Rhodoferax sp.
GTTCCAAGCCTTGTCGCGCATGATGATTTCCAGCAGCTCGTCCATGGAGCCGGTCCAGTCACCACCCACCATGAGCACACGGGCTTTGGCCAAGCGGGTGTCGAAGTCGCGCTTGTTGGTAGCGATCACTTCGTCAAACTGGGCCGGGGTCCACAGGCCTTTGTCGTCGGTCAGGACGAACTTGATGGCATCCAGAAACTGCGCCAGTGCCTCAAAGCGCTGCTGCTTGGGGATGTAGGCCAGCGTCGGGGCCAAGGCGGCCTCGGCGTCTTCGATCATGTCGCTCTCGATCAGCAGCTTGACGTAGTCGTAGCGGGCGTCATCGTTGCCGGGGTTCAGGGTCAGGGCTTCGTGCAGCTTTTGCAGGGCCGCACGCGGGTCACCCGCTTCCGCCAGGGATTGGGCGTCTTCCACATCGGCTTCGGCTTCCAGCACTTCTTCTGTGGGCACGTGCTTGTCCAGAAACTCTTTGAGCTTGCTCTCGGGCACCGCGCCCATGAAACCATCGGCGGGCTTGCCGTTGATCATCAACACGCAGGTGGGAATGCTCCGGATGCCGAAGGCTTGGGCGAGCTGTTGCTCTTGGTCAGAGTCGATTTTCACCAGCTTGAAGCGGCCGCCGTAGTCGGCTTCTACCTTCTCCAGCAGCGGTCCCAGCGTCTTGCAAGGGCCGCACCAAGGCGCCCAAAAATCGACCAGAACAGGCACCTGGTGGGAGGCGGCGATGACTTCGGTTTCGAAGTTTTCTAGGGTGACGTCGATCATGGGAAGTTAGCTCGGGGTGAAAAAGTAAAATTCAACTATGAAAACAATTCAAATCGGCGTCGTCATGGGTTCCAACTCGGATTGGGACACCATGCAACACGCAGTCCAGATTCTCCAACAGTTTGGTATCGGCTTTGAGGCGCGCGTCATTTCCGCCCATCGCATGCCCGACGACATGTTCCGCTACGCCGAGGCCGCTGCCGGTCGGGGCCTGAAGGCCATCATCGCCGGAGCGGGCGGTGCGGCCCACCTGCCGGGCATGTTGGCGGCCAAAACCACAGTGCCGGTGCTGGGTGTGCCGGTGCAGAGCAAAGCGCTCTCGGGGGTCGACTCCTTGCACAGCATTGTGCAAATGCCCAAGGGCATTCCGGTGGCGACCTTTGCCATCGGCAATGCCGGTGCGGCGAACGCGGCCTTGTTTGCGGTGGCGCTCTTGGCCAACGAAAACCCCGACCTGCGCATGGAGCTGGATGCTTTCCGCATCGACCAGACGCAAACCGCCCGCAACATGACCCTGCCGGTGACCGGTAGCGCTACCTAATGGCCGCGATGGACACCGCACCGGCCGCTGCCGCGTTAGGCGGCAGCAAAGAGACCACCTTGGGCGTGATGGGTGGCGGCCAGCTAGGCCGCATGTTTGCGCATGCTGCGCAGCAGATGGGCTTTTTCACCGCCGTGCTGGACCCGGATACCACCAGCCCTGCCGGCCGCATCAGCCACCACCATGTGCAGACTGCGTACACCGACCCTGAAGGCTTGGCCCGATTGGCTGCGGTGTCTGCCGCCATCACCACCGAGTTTGAGAATGTGCCGGCCGAGGCGCTGAACCAATTGGCGCAAAGCCGCCCGGTGGCGCCCAGCGGGGCTGCGGTTGCCATCGCGCAAGACCGCGCGGCGGAAAAGGCGCACTTTGTGCAATGCGGCGTGCCTTGCGCGCCGTATGCGGTGATTGAAACATCCGAGCAATTGGCAGCCAT
>DAINNP010000390.1:0-1732 GCA_036735785.1 Rhodoferax sp.
TAGTCAGCTTGGACATTTACACGCCCTCCACATTCACGCCCATGGAACGGGCAGAGCCAGCGATAGTACGAACAGCAGCGTCGAGGTCGGCGGCAGTCATGTCCTTCATCTTGGTCTTTGCGATTTCTTCCAGCTGTGCGCGGGTGATCTTGCCAACCTTGTCTACGTGGGGACGGGCAGAACCCTTGTCCAACTTGATAGCCTTTTTGATCAAGACTGTTGCAGGTGGAGTTTTGATAACAAAAGTGAAGCTCTTGTCAGCAAATGCGGTGATCACCACGGGCAGTGGCAGACCTGGCTCAACACCTTGGGTCTGGGCATTGAAGGCCTTGCAGAATTCCATGATGTTCAGGCCACGTTGACCCAATGCGGGGCCAATAGGTGGGGATGGGTTGGCCTTACCGGCCGGTACTTGCAGCTTGATAAAGCCGACAATCTTCTTTGCCATGATTTCTCCTGACGGGTCAAACGCCTCAAACCAGTAACTGGTCTCAGCTCCCCGGGGCTAGCGACTCAAAAATTGCCCAAAGTGCCGAGTCGAAAAACACTTTAAGCCGCGGCGCAATGCGCCAAAAATTGTCAGGTCTTCTCGATTTGAGAAAACTCCAGTTCGACCGGAGTAGAGCGACCAAAGATAGTGACCGAAACGCGCACCTTGCTCTTTTCGTAGTTCACATCTTCCACTGAACCATTGAAGTCAGTAAAAGGACCTTCTTTCACTCGAACAAACTCACCCACCACAAACTCAATCTTGTGACGGGGCTTGTCAGTACCCTCTTGCATCTGATTGACGATTTTCATCACTTCAGACTCAGAAATAGGAGCCGGACGGTTTTTAGCGCCACCCACAAATCCTGTGACTTTGTTCGTGTGCTTGACCAAGTGCCATGTATCGTCATCCATGACCATCTCAACCAAGACGTAGCCAGGAAAGAACTTGCGCTCAGTTGTTTTCTTTTGGCCGTTTTTGACTTCGACGACCTCTTCCATGGGAACCAGGATGCGACCGAACTTGGATTGCATGCCAGCGCGCTGGATACGCTCCAAAATGTTGCGCTCCACAGCCTTCTCCATGCCGGAGTACGCATGAACTACGTACCAACGCAAATCTGGATTGGCAGCAGACGCAGCCGCTTCCGCAGCGGGAACTAGCACATCGTCAGTCATCATTTCTTCCATCCCAGGATCAAGTCGTAAAAGAGCCACTCCAGCGTCTTGTCAGTCAACCACAAGAACACCGCCATGATCAACACAAATCCAAAAACGTAAGCCGTGATCTGAATGGCTTCTTTGCGCTCAGGCCAGACCACTTTTTTCACTTCACGCCATGCGTCGCGCCCAAATGCAATCAACTGGCGCCCGGATTCCGAAGAAAAGAAGGCAGCAGCAGACAACGCAAGCCCAACCAACAAAGCACCCCATTGCGCAACCTGACCTTGCTTGCCCAACAGATAAAAGGCAGCCAACGCCGCCAACAGCAACACCACAGCAGCGGCAAGCTTGAACTTGTCTGCGCCCGTGTTGACGGTTTCAATTTGAGTCGATGCCATGTTATTTTTTCGCGTTTGCTTGCATTCGGTTTCAGCGACCTTAAGACGCTGAAGCCCGCTACACGGTAGCGGGCTCTTGGTTATCCACCGAATTCTGTTTCGGTGGCAGGGGCAGTAGGAATCGAACCTACAACCTTCGGTTTTGGAGACCGACGCTCTGCCAATTGAGCTATACCCCTACA
>DAINNP010000391.1:0-1728 GCA_036735785.1 Rhodoferax sp.
CACGACAAGGTCAACGTGAACGGCGGCGCCATTGCCATGGGCCACCCGCTGGGGGCTACGGGCGCCATGATTCTGGGCACGCTGATTGACGAGCTGCACCGCCGCAAATTGCGCTACGGGCTGGCCACCCTGTGTGTGGGCGGCGGCATGGGCATTGCCACCATCGTCGAGAGACTTTGAAGCCTTTTCAGCCTCTAGCGCCCGTTGATATTGCGCGAGCAGCTCCTAAATTTATAGCATTTTCACCCACACCATGAAAACCATCCGCTACTCCCTGGACCACGGTATTGCGACCATCACCTTTGATGAGCCGGACTCCCCCGTCAACACCATGTGCCTGCAATGGCAGCAGGACATGGATGCCGTGGCCGCACAGGTGCTGCAGGACAAAGACAGCATCACCGGCATCCTGCTGGCGTCTGCCAAAAGCACCTTTTTCGCCGGCGCGGACCTCAAAGCGGCCATGCGCCTGACCCCGGCGGATGCTCCGCGCATCTTTGAAGAAATCGAGCGGGTGAAGCGCAACTTCCGCACCATTGAGACCCTGGGCAAACCGGTGGTCAGCCTGCTCAATGGCACGGCCTTGGGTGGCGGCTGGGAGGTTGCGCTGGTGGGCCACTACCGCATCGCCGTGGACGACCGCAAAACCCAGTTCGGCCTGCCCGAAGTCACCCTGGGCTTGCTGCCGGGTGCCAGTGGCGTGACCAAGATGACGCGCCACCTGGGGCTGATGGGCGCCCAGCCTTATCTGGTGGAGGGCAAAACCTTCAACCCCACCGAGGCCAAAGGCCTGGGGCTGGTGCACGAGCTGGTAGCGCCCGGCCCCGACGCCGCAGGCGAGATGCGCGCCAAGGCGTTGGCTTGGATTGCCGCCAACCCGACAGCCCAACACCCCTGGGAAGCCAAAGGCTACAAAGTGCCCGGCGGCCTGCCCAGCAGCCCGGCGGTGGCAGGCATGTTGCCGATTGCGCCCGCGGTCATCAAGAAAAACACCCGGGGCCTGTACCCCGCGCCCGAAGCCATCATCGCCTGCATGGTCGAGGGCTTGCAGGTGGACCTCGACACCGCGTTGCGCATTGAAAGCCGGTATCTGGCCAAGCTCATGTCCGGCCCACAGGCCAAGGCCATGATCAACACCTTCTTCTTCAACCTGAATGCCATCAAGAGCGGCCAGAGCCGCCCGGCTGGCGTGCCCCGCTTCAAGCCTGCCAAAGTGGGCCTGTTGGGCGCCGGCATGATGGGCGCGGGCATTGCCTATAGCCAGGCCAGCAAAGGCATCACCACCGTGCTCAAAGACGTGAGCCAGGAAAAAGCAGACCTCGGCAAGAGCTACAGCGCCAAAATCACCCAAGGCCGTGTCGACAAGGGCCGCATGAAGCCCGAGGCCCAGCAACAGATCCTCGACCTGATCCACCCCACCGGCAGCGTGGCCGACCTGCAAGGCTGCGACTTGATCATCGAAGCCGTATTTGAGAACCGCGAACTCAAAGCCAAGGTCACCCAAGAGGCCGAGCCACTCTTGGCACCGGGTGGTTTTTTTGCGTCCAACACGTCCACACTGCCGATTACCGGTCTGGCCAAAGCGAGCGCCAAACCCGAGAAATTCATCGGCATCCACTTCTTCAGCCCCGTCGACAAGATGAAGCTGGTCGAAATCATCAAAGGCAAAGCCACGGACGATGAGACCGTGGCCCGCGCTTTTGACTACGTGCAGGCACTGGGCAAGTT
>DAINNP010000392.1:0-1723 GCA_036735785.1 Rhodoferax sp.
GAACCCAACGCCCGCTACGAAGTTTCCAACGTAAACTCGACGCATTCCCCCCGAAAGAAAACCCATGCTCGGCGTCACCGATTACGGCACCTTTGTCATCACCATCATCGTGTTTCTGGCGATCCCCGGTCCGGGCAATCTCGCGCTGGTCACGTCCACCAGCAAGGGTGGCATCAAGGGTGGGCTGGCCGCAACCCTGGGTGTGATTCTGGGTGACCAGGTGCTCATGTGGTCTGCGGTGGCTGGGGTAGCGGCGCTCTTGGCAGCGTATCCGGATGCCTTCCATGCCGTGCAGTGGGCGGGTGCCGCGTACCTCGGGTGGTTGGGCTTCAAGATGCTGACGGCCAAACCCGGCGCAGCACCGGTGCTCAACATCAAGGCCGGCCACTACTTGCGCCAGGCGCTCCTGATCACCTTGCTCAACCCCAAGGCCATTTTGTTTTACATGGCCTTCTTCCCCCTGTTTGTGGACCGCACCAGCCAGCAAGGCCTGGTGACCTACGCCTTCATGGCGGCCACTATCGCT
The DNA here is from genome assembly GCA_036735785.1 of Rhodoferax sp. Classification (GTDB taxonomy): domain Bacteria; phylum Pseudomonadota; class Gammaproteobacteria; order Burkholderiales; family Burkholderiaceae_C; genus Allorhodoferax. The sequence goes on from DAINNP010000392.1 coordinate 527, forward strand.
TTCCTCACATTTTTGTACGGGCTGGGCGCCACGCTCCTGACCCACTTTCTCGCCGAGCGCGTGCGCGCCAACCCCATGATTGGGCGGGTACTCGAGAAGCTGGCGGGCCTGTTTCTGGTCGGCTTCGGTATCCGCCTGGCCTTGCAGTCGGCCAAATAAAAGTCCCGTTGAACCGGTTTTCTGTTTTCTCACCCTGAGCGCTTTATGGCCAAAATTTTCTGCGTTGCCAACCAAAAAGGTGGCGTCGGCAAAACCACTACTACCGTGAACCTGGCGGCCGGATTGGCCAAAGTCGGCCAGCGCGTGCTGATGATTGACCTCGACCCCCAAGGCAACGCAACCATGGGTTCGGGCGTGGACAAGCGCAAACTGGAGCTCACGGTGTATGACGTGTTGCTGGAATCCGCCTCGGTGGCAGAAGCCCGCACCCGTAGCGAGAAGCTGATCGAGGGTGGCTGCAGCTACGACATTCTGGGTGCCAACCGTGAGCTTGCCGGTGCCGAGGTCGAGATGGTGGAGCTGGAGCGGCGCGAGCGCCGTCTCAAGCAGGCGCTGGCAGTGGTGGATGCGGAGTACGACTTTGTGCTCATCGACTGTCCGCCCTCTTTGAGCATGCTCACCCTCAACGGCTTGTGCTGCGCCCATGGCGTGATCGTGCCGATGCAGTGCGAATACTTTGCACTCGAAGGGCTGACCGATCTGGTCAACACCATCAAGCAAGTCAAAGCCAACCTGAACGACGACCTGCAAATCATCGGTTTGCTGCGGGTGATGTTTGACCCGCGAATTACCCTGCAGCAGCAGGTGAGCGAACAGCTCCGCGCCCACTTTGGCGACAAGGTGTTCAACACCGTCATCCCCCGCAACGTGCGTCTGGCCGAGGCGCCCAGTTACGGGGTGCCGGGCGTGGTGTTTGATCCCCAGTCCAAAGGGGCACAGGCCTTTTTGACCTTCGCGCAAGAGATGGTGGACCGCATCAAGGTGATGTAAGCGCCATTGCAAGCCAAATTTGCCTTTGGCCCAGACGCTTGTTGCCCCAATAGCTCCTGAATTCATAGCAACCATGCCCACCCCTACTGTCCTCCTTCTGCCTGGCTGGCAAAACTCCGGCCCCGCCCACTGGCAAAGCCGCTGGGAGGCGCTGCACGGCTTCACCCGTGTGCAGCAGCACGACTGGATGCAACCCCTGCGGGGCGA
>DAINNP010000393.1:0-1722 GCA_036735785.1 Rhodoferax sp.
CCCAGCACTTGCAACACCGTGGTGCGCAGGCTCTGGGGTTCGCCTTGCAATTGCGCTTGCAGTGCCTGCGGGGCCAGCGCCCGGCGCAGGGCCATGGCGCCGTACCAGGCCACCACCGCTGCACCGGCCAAGGCCAGCGCGTTCAGCGCGCGCGGGTGTTGGCCCAGCGTTGCCGCCAGCCCGCTAACCCCGAGGGTCATCAGCGCCATATCGAGCAGGGCGCACACCATGACCACCGCCAGCACATGTTCGCGGCGCAGCCCCTGGCGCAGCACATAGGTGTTTTGCGCGCCAATCGCCACGATGAGTGACAGGCTCAAGGTCAGCCCGGTGGTGATGGTGGGCAGGGCCGCTTGGAGCGTGGATAGAAAAGAAGTCGTGTCTTGCATGCCGGGCAGTATGCAAGTGAACAAGGTGCTGTACTCATGAAATCTGCTACGCTGGAATTAGCCAAACTACATTGAGCTTGACCATGTTGGAATCCACACTCCTTGCCACAGTAGCTGCCGTCGTGCGCGAAGGCAGCTTTGAGCGCGCTGCGCGGGTGCTGCACATCACGCCCTCGGCCGTGTCGCAGCGCATCCGCCAGATGGAAGAGCGGGTGGGGGCGGTGCTGATCGTGCGGGGCCAGCCTTGTACTGCCACCGAGGCGGGTGCCCGCATCTGCCGCCATGCGGATTCGGTGGCCATGCTGGAGCACGATTTGCGGCGCGACCTGCCGGCCTTGGCCCCGGAAGACGCGCAGGCCGAGCACACCACCATCCGCATCGCCATCAATGCCGACAGCCTGAGCACCTGGTTCGTGACCGCCATGCGCGACTTCTGCGCCCAGAGCCGGGTATTGCTCGATGTGGCAGTGGACGATCAGGACCAGACCAACGAATGGTTGCGCCGTGGCCATGTGCTGGCCGCGGTGACTTCGCACGCCAAGGCGGTGCAAGGCTGCAAGGTGCGCAAGCTGGGTACCTTGCGCTATTGCGCCACTGCCTCGCCCGCATTCATGCAGCAGCACTTTGCCAGTGGGGTGAATGCCGACACCCTGGCCCGCGCCCCCAGCATCGTGTTTGACCGCAATGACCGCCTGCAAGAGCGTTGGGTGCGTCGGCAGCTGCGCCGTGATGTGGCGCTGCCGGCCCACCGGCTGCCCTCATCGCAGGCCTTTGTGGATGCTGCGCTGGCCGATGTGGGCTGGGGCATGAACCCGCTGCTCTCGGTGCAAGAGCACCTGGACAAACGCCGCCTGGTGGAGCTGGTGCCGGGCCGCGCGCTGGATGTGCCCTTGTATTGGCAGGTGGCCCAGCAACCCCTGCCCGAATTGGAGCGCCTTACCCGCAGTGTGGTGGCTGTGGCAGGGCAGGCGCTGCTCTAGCGCCTGCCTGCGCTGGATAGTGGGGGCGTGTGTTTACGCCGCTTCCATGGTGATGGCCACGCCGCCCAGCACCGCGTTGCCCGAGAGTGGGTCGCGCAGCTGATCGTCCAGCAAGGCATTGAGGTTGGCGCCGGGGCGCTCGGCCGCCACCCGCAGCTGTGCGCCCGGCAGGTTGTGGCCCCAGCCGTGCGGCAGGCTCACCACGCCGGGCATCATGTCGGTGCTGAACTGCACTTGCGCCTGCACACTGCGGTGGCCGTTGCGCAGGGTGGCCATGCCGCCGTCTTGCACTCCGTAGCGTGCAGCATCGTCTGGGTGGACCAGCGCGGTACAGCGGAAGGGGCCCTTGGCCA
>DAINNP010000394.1:0-1711 GCA_036735785.1 Rhodoferax sp.
CGGTCATGGATTCGTCGTAAGTGCCTTTGAAGGTCGGCAGGATGCGGTATTCCTTTTGGCTCGCGTTGAATTCTTTGGCCAAGTCGTTCACCCATTCACCGTTAACGGCTGTCATGGAGTGCCACCACTGAATGTCGGTTTGGGCTTGCGCCTGTGTCGGAATAGAGAATGCGGCAGCGGAAACGGCTGCGATAGACAGTGCTCTGCGTGTAATGGACATGGGATTTTCCTGATAAACGAATGAGGCGACTTTATGGGTGCCTCATTTCAATTTTGTGTCACATCGATTACACACCGCCATTTCTGACCGGATGGTCAGGGGTTTCCATTAGAAAAGCCCGTGTTTAGGTGGTGCGGTACCATCGCAGACCTACCAAAAAAGGCCGTGTTGGGGCCTTTGGCAGCAACTACACACCCTGATGAACGCTCCCACCTCGCTCAATCACCTTCTCAGCGCTGCCCAGCCGGGCGCGCACGCGCAAGAGCGCATTCGTGAAATCCCATACAACTACACGTCTTTCTCCGACCGGGAAATCGTGATTCGTTTGCTCGGGTCCCACAGCTGGGAGTTGTTGAACCAGCTGCGCGGTGAGCGCCAGACCGGTCGTTCGGCCCGCATGTTGTATGAGGTGCTGGGCGATGTCTGGGTGGTGCAACGCAACCCCTATTTGCAGGACGACCTGCTGGACAACCCCAAGCGTCGCGGCCAACTGGTCGACGCGCTGAACCACCGCCTGGGTGAGGTGGAGAAACGCCGCACCCCGCAGACCGACCCCGAACGCGACGCCATGGTGGGCCAGCTGCTGGTGGCCGCCCGTGCCGCGGTTAAAACGTTTGATGCCGCCTTTGTGGAAGTGGGCGCTCTGCGCAAAAAGACCCAAAAGCTGCTCTACAAACTCACCGCCAAGGACAACGTCAAGTTTGATGGCCTGAGCCGCGTCAGCCATGTGACTGACGCGACCGATTGGCGTGTGGAATACCCCTTTGTGGTGCTGTGCCCCGATTCGGAAGAAGAAATGGCCGGCCTGGTGAAGGGCTGTATTGACCTGGGCCTGACCATCATCCCGCGCGGCGGCGGCACCGGCTACACGGGCGGCGCGATTCCGCTGACCTGGAAGAGCGCGGTCATCAACACCGAAAAGCTCGAAGCCATGACCGAGGTGGAGATGAAGCGCCTGCCCGGCATGGACCGCGATGTGGCGACCGTCTGGAGCGAGGCCGGCGTGGTCACGCAACGCGTGGCCGATGCGGCCGAGCGCGGCGGCTATGTGTTTGCGGTGGACCCGACCTCGGCCGAGGCCTCGTGCATTGGCGGCAACATCGCCATGAATGCGGGTGGCAAAAAGGCGGTCCTCTGGGGCACGGCGCTGGACAACCTAGCCAGCTGGCGCATGGTGACGCCGCAGGCCGAATGGCTGGAGGTGACCCGCATCAACCACAACATGGGCAAGATCCATGATGCGGAGGTGGCCAGCTTCGAGCTGCAGTACTACAAGGCCGACGGCAAGACGCCGATCCGCACCGAGCGCCTGGACATCCCCGGCGCCACCTTCCGCAAGGAAGGCCTGGGCAAGGACGTGACGGACAAGTTCCTCAGCGGCCTGCCCGGCATCCAGAAAGAGGGCACGGACGGCCTGATCACCAGCGGACGCTGGGTGGTGCACAAGATGCCGGCCCACACACGCACTGTGTGCCTGGAGTTTTTTGGCAA
>DAINNP010000395.1:0-1701 GCA_036735785.1 Rhodoferax sp.
GCGTTCGGATCGAAGTTGAACTTCGCATCCAGGGCCATCACATTGCCCTTGCTGTCGCAGTTCAGGGGGTTGATTTCCACCAGGGACGCATCGGTGTCCATGTAGCACTTGTAGAGCTTGGCGAAAATGTCCACGGCCTGGTCTACGGAAGCACCGGTCAAGCCGATGGCTGCAGCCACCTTCTTGCTTTGCTCGGTGGTAATGCCGGTCAGGGGGTCGATCATCTCGGTGATGATTTTCTCGGGGGTGGAGTGAGCCACTTCCTCGATGTCCATACCACCTTCGCTGGATGCGATCAGGGCGATTTTTTGTGTAGCGCGGTCTGTGACCAGCGACACATAGAGTTCGTTCTTGATGTCAGCGCCGTCTTCGATGTACAAGCGGCGGACCTTTTGGCCTTCTGGGCCGGTCTGGTGCGTCTTGAGCTGCATGCCCAAGATCTCGGTAGCGAGGCGTTTGACATCGTCAATCGACTTGGCCACCTTCACGCCGCCGCCCTTACCGCGACCGCCTGCATGGATTTGTGCCTTGACAACCCAAACTGGGCCACCGAGTTTTTGAGCGGCTTCCACCGCTTCTTGCACTGTGAAAGCCGGAATGCCGCGGGGAACGGGCACACCGAATTGACGCAAGATTTCCTTGCCTTGGTACTCGTGAATCTTCATGACGTCTCTCTTTGGGACAGGACTATGTTCACCGTGTGGTAACGAGGATGTAATCACCACGCGGCACTGGACACATCAACCCGCGAATGTATCATGCTGCGACGCACAATACTGGTGCGAGGCTTACAGCTGGTGCATTCCGGGTCGGTCATGCTCCATGCAGCGCGCAGTTTGAAGCACATTATTTGCCCCTTGCTTACACCATGAAAAAAATCTTTATCGACGGCGAAGCCGGCACTACCGGCCTCCAGATCCGCGAACGTTTGCAGACCATGCCGCAGGTCGCACTCATCAGCATCGACCCCGCGCTGCGCAAAGATCCGCAGGCCAAACGTGCGCTGATTGCCGAGGCAGATCTGGTGATTTTGTGCCTGCACGACGATGCCGCCAAAGACACGGTTGCCATGATCGACGCCATGGAGCGCGAGACAGGTCGACCGGGCCCGCGCATCATCGATGCGTCTACCGCACACCGGGTGGACCCCACCTGGGTTTACGGTTTTCCGGAGCTTGCCGCAACCCAGCGCGATGCAGTGATCCAGGCCCGCCGCGTGAGCAACCCGGGCTGCTACGCCACCGGTGCCATCGCACTACTGCGCCCCTTGATCGATGCCGGCTTGTTGCCGGCCGACTACCCGGTTTGCCTGCCTTCGGTCAGTGGCTATTCCGGCGGCGGTCGCGCGATGATCGAGGCTTACGAACAAGGCAGCGCGGCACCTTTTGAGCTCTACGCACTGGGCCTGAAGCACAAGCACATTCCTGAAATCATGCAATACACCGGCCTGACCCGCAGGCCCCTGTTTGTGCCCTCGGTCGGGAATTTCATTCAGGGCATGCTGGTGCAGCTCCCACTGCATCTCGACACATTGCCCGGCAAGCCAACTGCACAAGCCTTGCACGACGCATTGGCGCGCCATTACGCCGGCAGTCAATGGGTGAGCGTGGAGCCGGCCACCGCGGATTTGAAATTGGATGCCGTGGCCCTCGCAGACACCAACAAGCTCGAACTCCGGGTGTTCGCCAACGACGCTGCGGC
>DAINNP010000396.1:0-1700 GCA_036735785.1 Rhodoferax sp.
GCTTGCAGCGCCTTGAGGGTGGACCGGGTAAAGGTCACCAAGTGCGGGTCACCGGCAAAGGCCGTGAGTTGTCCGAGGCGGTTGGTCACAGCGACCGCGCCGAAATGCAGGCACTCGGGGGTGCCGCCGCGGGTGAGTTGGATCAGGGGTGTGAGGTTCAAGTGCGTGTCTCTCCTGCACACAAGCGTATCCGAATTTGCGCATTCCCTTGCCCGGGCTGTCTATACTGAAACGCTATCTACACTGCCAACCTCTGCATAGCCCATGCTTACCTCTGAACAGAAAATCCGCTACGCGGAAGACGGCTACCTGATCCTCCCCGACTTCAAATCCAAGGCCGAGATTGCAGCCCTGCGCGCGCGGGCAGAAGCCATCGTGGACGCCTTCGATCCGGCGGAGAGCCGCACCATCTTCACCACCAATGAGCAGGCGCGCAAGGTGGACCATTACTTTTTGAACTCGGCCGATCGCATCAGCTGCTTTTTTGAAGAAGAGGCGTTTGATGCAAACGGTGCCTTGCGGCAGGCCAAGGCGCTCTCGATCAACAAAATCGGCCATGCGATGCACGACAAGGACCCGGTGTTCGAGGCCTTTTCGCATGGGCCTGCGTTGGCAGAGTTGGCGGCCGATCTCGGGCTGACCCAGCCGCAAGTCTGGCAGTCGATGTACATCTTCAAGCAACCCGGCATCGGGGGCGAAGTCGGTTGGCACCAGGATGCCACCTTTTTTGACACCACCCCGATCAGCGTGACCACCTTCTGGTTTGCCCTCGAAGACGCCACTTTGAGTAACGGCTGCTTGTGGACCGAGCCAGGAGGCCACCGGGGCCCCCGGGGCGTGTTGCGGGAGCGTTTCGAGCGCGAGGGTGACTCCATCACCATGCGCAAGCTCGACAGCACCCCGTGGCCTGCCAGCAATGTGAACGCAGTGCCCCTGGAGGTTCAGGCTGGCGCTTTGGTGGTGTTCCATGGCTTGCTGCCGCATTACAGTGCCCCGAACCGCTCCGCCGTGTCCCGCCATGCCTACACCCTGCATGTGACCGACGCGAGCACTACCTATGCCGCGAGTAACTGGCTGCAGCGCAGCGCCATGGACCCGGTACGGGGTTTTGTGCTTTGATTGCTATGTAATTGATAGCAATCTGTGCATGTTTTATAAGGACCGGGCGCGTATTTGACTTGTTTTTCAGAACCCCCGCGCTAAAAGCGTGGCAGGTCCGGGTGTTTGAGCTTGCCGCCGCGCACCAGCTCTTTGCCGTATTCGGCGCAGCGCTGCAACGTGGGAATGACCTTGCCCGGGTTGAGTAGCCCCTGCGGGTCGAAGGCAGCCTTCAGCGCAAACATCTGGGCATTTTCTTCGGCGCTGAACTGCACGCACATGCTGTTGAGCTTCTCGATTCCCACGCCGTGTTCGCCGGTCACCGTGCCGCCCATGGCCACGCTGACCTCCAGAATGTCGGCGCCGAACAGCTCGCAGCGGCGCAGCTGGTCGGGGTCGTTCGCATCAAACAAGATCAGCGGGTGCAGGTTGCCGTCGCCGGCGTGGAACACGTTGGCGCAGCGCAGCTGGTATTTCTTCTCCATCTCGGCAATCGCCAGCAGGATGTCGGCCAGCCGGGCGCGGGGAATGGTGCTGTCCATGCACATGTAGTCGGGGCTGATGCGGCCGCTGGCGGGGAAGGCGTTTTTGCGCCCGCTCCA
>DAINNP010000397.1:0-1700 GCA_036735785.1 Rhodoferax sp.
GTAGCCTTTTTGTGGCGCCCGGCGTGCAGCTGGTGGATACCCCTGAGTTCCCCGCCGAGATCAAAGTGGCAGCCTCTGCCGCCCGCGACGCGTTGAACCTGATCCAACAAGAATCGGCGCTGGACTGGTCTTTTGTGTCGCCCCCCATCTTGCTGAATCCCGGCGTGCGCACCGGCCAATACCGCGTGGGTGCCGATGAGCCTTTGTGGGCTGATGGCGGAGCACCCGGCAGCATTTCGGTGGATGACCTAGCGGTGGCCATCGTGGATGAGCTGGAAAAGCCACAACACATCCAAAAGCGCTTTACCGTCGCCAACTAAGGCAACACAAGGGCGATGCAAGGGTGGCCCATTTGCTGTGCAAGTCCGCCCTTGAAGCTCAATGCGAGTGACCGTGGTGGTCGCTACCGCAGCTCGGTGCCGCAGCCGTCGGCTGCCCTACAAGTTCTTGCCGGGCCTGGCGCATGACCTGCCAGCCGCCGTGTAGGGCTAGTGCCGCCATGCCGGCGGCCACCAGCAAATCCGGCCAGCCGCGGCCGGTGCCCAGCACGCCGGCCGCAGCCAACATGACCAGCACGTTGCCAATGGCGTCATTGCGAGAGCACAGCCACACGCTGCGCATATTGGCGTCGCCTTCGCGGAAGGCGTAGAGCATCCACGCCACCGCCACATTGGCCACCAGTGCCAGCAGGCCGACCACGCCCATGGTGGTGGCGTCCGGCACGGTGCCGGTGTAGAGACTCCAGGCCGAGTGAGCCAGAATGACGGCACCAAATCCCATCATGCACAGTGCCTTGAGCACCGCGGCGCGGGCGCGCCAAGCCAGGGCGGCAGACAGCACTGCGAGTGACACGCCGTAGTTGAGCGCATCGCCCGCAAAGTCAATCGAGTCCGCCAAAAGGGACAGCGAGCCCGAGTGCCAGCCGCTGAAGATCTCTATGCCGAACATGGCGGCGTTGATCCCCAAAGCTATCCACAAGACCCGCCGGTAGCGGGCGAGGTTGAGAATGCTGCTAGCAGCAGGGGTGTGGTGTTCGCAAGCGTGAGACATGGTTTTTTCCTTTCAATGCTTTGATTGGAAACCCTGTAGTTACTTCAAGGTCAAGCGCTACACTGCAACAAGGTTATTACAAGGCGACCATGAAAATCGGCGATCTGGCCAAGGCCACCTCCACCCCGGTGGAAACCATACGCTATTACGAGCGCGAGGGCTTGTTGCCTGCTGCAGCCCGTACCGATGCTAACTACCGCCATTATTCAGATGCCCACACCCAACGGTTGCAGTTTGTGCGCCACTGCCGCAGCCTGGACATGAGTCTGGATGAAATCCGTGCATTGCTCGCTTTTCAAGATGCACCCAGTGATAACTGTGCAGATGTCAACGCCTTGCTGGACGCCCATATCGAGCACGTGGCGCAGCGTATCCGTGAGTTGCGGGCTTTGGAGCAGCAGCTCAAGGCTCTGCGGGCCCGGTGCATCGGCGGCCCGGATGGTGCGAATTGCGGGATTCTGGAAGGACTGGCGGTGCAGTCGGTAGGCACTCCACCCTCGGGGCATCTGTACGGCACCCATCGCAAGGTGCAGGCGCGAAATGAGGGGTAGTTTGCGCTGGCGCAGTCTTTGCGCCTGGGTCGCACGGCAGAATCCAGGCCTATGAAACAGAACCTGGTGATCGTGGGCGGAGGTATCGGTGGCTTGGCT
>DAINNP010000398.1:0-1693 GCA_036735785.1 Rhodoferax sp.
TTGGCCACGTCTTCACACTTGTCGGTGATGGTTTCCAGCAGCTCGTAAATGGCCTTGAGCTTGATGAGTTCACGCACATCCTCTTGCTCACGGAACAACTTGCTCATGGCGGTGCGCATCACGCGATCGGCATCTGACTCCAGGCGGTCGATTTCTTCGCAGGTCTTCAGCGCAGCCTCTGCGGTGGCATGGTCCGCAATATCCGAAAGCAGTCTCACCGCATCCCGCAAGCGCTCGCAGCATTTGACGCTCAAATCGGTGAGTCGAACAATTTCTTCCGTCATGACGCGCACGTCATACAGCGCCATCGTCTCTGCAGAGTCCTGAATCAGGTCTGCCACGTCATCCATAGTGTTGATCAGGGAGTGGATCTGTTCACGATCGATGGGCGTGATGAACGTGATGTGGATCGCTTTGTTGACTTCGTGCGTCACACGGTCTGCAGCGCGCTCTGCATCGTCGACTTCCTGGTTATATTTGGCACGCAGATCCGCGTCACTGTAGTTCGCCACCAACCTGGAAAACGCCTGGGCCGCCTCCACGATGCGATCAGCATGCTGATTGAACATCTCAAAAAAATTGCCTTCGCGAGGCAACAGCTTTCCAAAGAACATGCGGGGGGCTCCTTACGGTTAAATATGACAGTCTTGTGACCAATTAAAGAATGCCCGCGAGTTTAACCGGCTAATGCCCTACGGCTCGCAGGGCATTCGCGCCACCCGAACCACTCGCAAAAACCCCCATAAAAAAAAGCCCCGCAACGGAGTTGCGGGGCTTTTTGCTGCCTGTGGCGCCGGAGCGCCTGACTGACCGATTACTTCACCGTCGCAGCGGAATCGGTGTAGTCGCTGATCTTGTCAAAGTTCAGGTACTGGTACACCTTGTCGCTGGCAGCAGTCAACACACCCATGTCGGCCAGATACTCTTCCTTGGTAGGAATGCGGCCCAGCTTGGAAGCGATGGCAGCCAGTTCCGCAGAACCCAAATACACATTGCTGTTCTTGCCCAAGCGGTTGGGGAAGTTGCGGGTAGAGGTAGAGAACACGGTAGCGCCCTCCTTCACCTGCGCCTGGTTACCCATACACAAGCTGCAGCCCGGCATTTCCATGCGGGCACCTGCGCCACCCAGCACACCGTAGTGGCCTTCGTCGCTCAATTGCTTAGCGTCCATCTTGGTAGGCGGTGCAATCCACAGCTTGACCGGGATATCGCGCTTGCCTTCCATCAGCTTGGACGCTGCACGGAAGTGGCCGATGTTGGTCATGCACGAGCCAATGAACACTTCATCGATCTTGGCACCAGCAACTTCAGCCAATGTCTTCACATCGTCCGGATCGTTGGGGCATGCCACGATAGGTTCGTGGATGTCGGCCAGATCGATCTCGATGACGGCTGCGTAGTCTGCATCCGCGTCGCCCTTGAGCAACTCGGGGTTCTTGAGCCAGGCTTCTTGGGCTGCGATACGGCGGGCCAAGGTGCGGGCATCAGAGTAACCATTGGCAATCATCCACTTCATCATGGTGATGTTGCTGTTGACGTACTCTTGAATCGGCTCTTTGTTCAGGTGCACGGTGCAACCTGCGGCGGAGCGCTCAGCAGACGCGTCAGACAACTCAAACGCCTGCTCAACCTTCAGGTCTGGCAAACCTTCGATTTCGAGGATGCGGCCGGAGAAGATGTTCTTCTTGCCCTT
>DAINNP010000399.1:0-1685 GCA_036735785.1 Rhodoferax sp.
ACCGAGTCCAACGCCCAAAAGGTGTCGTTCAGCGTGCCAAGTGGCAACTTCGGCAACGTGTGTGCCGGCCATGTGGCCCGCATGATGGGCCTGCCGGTCGACAAGCTGGTGGTTGCCACCAACGAAAACGATGTGCTCGACGAGTTCTTCCGCACCGGCGTGTACCGCGTGCGCGGCACTGCAGACACGCATGAGACCTCCAGCCCGTCCATGGATATTTCCAAGGCCAGCAACTTCGAACGCTTTGTGTTTGACCTGCTGGGCCGCGATGGCGCGCGGGTGAAGGCGCTGTTCGGCGAAGGCCTGTCCAAGACCGGCCAGTTCGACCTGAGCGCCGACCCCGTCTTCGCGCAAGCGGCAACCAAGTACGGTTTTGTGAGCGGCAAGAGCACCCACGCCAACCGCCTGGACACCATCCGCGCCACTTACGAGCAGCACGGCATGATGATCGATACCCACACCGCGGATGGCCTGAAGGTGGCCTTGGAGCACATGACTGCCGGCGTGCCCATGGTGGTGTTGGAAACCGCATTGCCCATCAAGTTCGCGGCCACCGTGGTCGAAGCCTTGGGTCGTGATCCCGTCCGCCCGGCGCAGTTTGAAGGTATCGAAGCCCTGCCCAAGCGCGTGCTGGTGATGGATGCCGACGTGCCCGCCATCAAAGCGCTCATTGAACGGGAGTGCATCTAAGCCATGACCGCCGCAGCCGGTAGCCCCCGCAAGCCTTTGTTGCCATTGGACGATGCGCTGGCACAGTTGCTGGCCGCCGTGGTGCCCCTCTTGGCAAGTGAGCGGGTGTCCACCTTTGATGCCGACGGCCGGGTGCTGGCTGCAGATGTGGTCTCCGCTCTGGAAGTGCCGGCTTTCGATAACAGCGCGATGGACGGCTATGCGGTGCGCGCCGAAGACCTGTTGCTCGGTCTGAACGAGCTGCCAGTCACCCAGCGGATCTCGGCGGGAACCGTTGGCGAGTTTCTGCAGTCGGGCACGGCGGCCCGCATTTTCACCGGCGCACCTGTCCCACCCGGGGCAGATGCGGTGGTGATGCAGGAGGACTGCACCCGCATCGAGGAGAAGAGCCAGGGCCAGACGGAGACCATCCGTGTCAACACCACGCCTTTGCCGGGTCAGCATATCCGGCTCGCTGGAGAGGATGTGCAGCGCGGTGACTGTGTGTTGCCTGCTGGCACCCGCCTGGGCCCGGCTGAGTTGGGCCTGGCTGCCAGCGTCGGCATGGCTCAGCTGGATGTAGTGCGCAAGCCGCGAGTGGCCTTGTTTTCCACCGGAGACGAGCTGGTCATGCCAGGCGCAGTGGCACCGCAAGACATGCCGCCGGGCGCTATTTACAACTCCAACCGCTTTTTCCTGCTCAACTTGTTGCGTCGCATGGGCTGTGAGGTCGTGGATCTGGGCATCGTGCCAGACAACCGCGAGGCCACCATCGCAGCGCTTCAAAGCGCGGCGGCTGATAACGATGTCATCCTCACCAGTGGCGGCGTGTCGGTCGGCGAGGAAGATCATATAAAGCCGGCGGTGCAAAGCTTGGGTACGCTGGACTTGTGGCAAATCGCCATCAAACCGGGCAAACCTTTTGCGCACGGGCGCATCGGTGCGGCACATTTCATCGGGTTGCCCGGCAATCCGGTGTCCAGCTTCGTAACCTTTCTGATGCTGGTTCGGCCGTT
>DAINNP010000400.1:0-1682 GCA_036735785.1 Rhodoferax sp.
GCCTCCAGCACCATGATGACCTTTGGCCCCGGCGGGCCCAGCGGCATCACCCGTTTTGCCAAAGAGCTCACCCACCCGCTGTACGACTATGTGGTGCTGCGCCCCTTGCTGGACGTGGCCTTGCAGCCCGGGCAGTGGTACGGCCTCAAGCTCATCAGCTACAGCCGCCCTGGCGTGCCCGGCGAGGTGCTGAACCAGCTTTATGTAGACACGGCCCCATTCGACGCCGCAGGCCGCCCTGCAAACGGCTGGCAGCTACTGAGCGAATACACCGATGTGCAAGGCAAGCGCACCGGCCGCCACTACGACACGCTGGCCGACTGGGGCGGCTGGCAAACCACCCTGCGCATGGATGGTTACCGCAGCATCGACTTTGCGCTGCCCTCGGTGCGCGAGATAGTGCCGCCCGCACCCTAAGCGGCCGACAGCCAGGCGGGGCTCAGGCCCACATCAGCCGGTCACGGCCTGCGCCCTTGGCGGCGTAGAGCGCGCGGTCGGCATTGCGCATGTTTTGAATGCTGCTCAGGGCAGGGTCCAACATGGTCAGGCCGGCAGAGCAGGTGTGGTGAAAGCGCGGCACCTCGGGCAAGGGCGACGACTCGCGCACCAGCTCCAGGATGGCTTGCACCTTGGCCTCAGTCTCAGCGGGGGTGGCTTGGGGGAAGAGCAGCAAAAACTCCTCGCCCCCGATGCGGCCAAACCCGTCGTTGCGCCCCAGCGAACTCACCACCAGGCGGGCAAAGCGCTGCAAGACCTCGTCCCCCGCGTTGTGGCCATAGGTGTCGTTGATTTTTTTAAAGTAATCCAGGTCCAGCAACACCAAACCGCAGGGCTGCTGGTTACTGCGCAATTGGTTGAGCCGCAAATCAAGCTGCTCGAGCACATGGGCGCGGCTGCTCACACCGGTGAGTGCGTCCACCTGGGCGGCGCGCAAAGCGCCATCACGCGCCTGGCGCAACGAGCGGTCGTTGGCGCGCAGGGCGGTAATGTCAAAGCCCACGCTCAACATCCAGCCCTGCTCGTCCATGGTTTCGGTGATGTACATCCACTGGCCACTGCGCAAATCACCCTCAAAGCAGCGAAACGGCAGCTTGCCCCGCCGCGACTTGGCCGAGGTGAGCCAAGCCTCGAAATCACTGGTCTGGATATTCGGGCCCACCTTGTTGGCATAGCTGTGGCGCATCATGTCGGACCACGAAATCGGCACATCCCGCGCCATGGCAAAGTCCATGCAGTGCGACGGGTTCGCGTAGCGCACCATGTCTTGCGGGTCATACAACACCACATGCAGGGGCGACTGCTCGTACAAGCGCGCCAAGTCTTCCGCAAAATACGAGCTCACAGCAATGCCATTAGAGTCAGCCATCAGATCCTGAAAAGTGTAAGAAACGCAACAAACACATAGTAACGAACTCCGCTTACACAAGCCCTCCAGGCACCCCCGCGGGGCGAGACGCAAGATGCGGCGTCTAAAATCTGCGAATGAGCACCCCCACCCCCGCGAACACAGCTACCGACACCGTCAAGCCCAGCAACTTTTTGCGCCAGATCATCGAATCTGACCTCGAAAAAGGCACCTACGCCCAGCGCCGCTGGGCCGGCACCCCCGGCGACGCCGCGCACCACGCTGCCGGCGAGCCAGACCCCGCCAAAATCCGCACCCGCTTTCCGCCCGAGCCCAA
>DAINNP010000401.1:0-1680 GCA_036735785.1 Rhodoferax sp.
ACCTCGCAGCGCCAGGCCTTCGGCAAGGCCCTGATCGAGCAGCCGCTGATGCGCAATGTGCTGACCGACCTTGCTATCGAATGCGAAGCGGCTTGCGCACTCTCCATGCGGCTCGCAAGCGCTTTTGACCATGCATCTGACCCGCATGAACTGCTGATGGGCCGCCTGCTGACGCCGGTAGCTAAATACTGGATCTGCAAGCGCGGCGCTGCCTTTGCCCAAGAAGCCATGGAATGCCTGGGCGGCAACGGCTATGTGGAGGAGGGCGGAGAAGGCACCATGGCCCGCATCTACCGCGAGATGCCGCTCAACTCCATCTGGGAAGGCGCCGGCAACATCATGGCTCTGGACCTGCTGCGCGCCCTGCGCAAGGGCGATACCGCCGCAGCCCTGGCCCGTGAACTTGCTCCCGCCCGTGGGGCCCACCGCGCACTCGACAGGCTGGCAGCGTCCTTGCCTACGCGGGTAGAGCTCATGGCTACCGAGATGGAAGCCCGCCGCCTCGCACAGGATGTGGCACTCGCCGTGCAAGCTGCGCTCTTGTACCAAACGGCTCCCACCGCGGTGTTCGAGGCGTTTTGTGATTCACGGCTGGGTGGCAACTGGGGCTACAGCTTCGGCACCCTGGGTGCTGCGGTGGACTTTGACGCCATCCTGCAGCGCGCCATGCCCTATTGATTTTTCTGGAGAAACCCATGACAGACCTCATTCTTCACCATTACCCCACCTCGCCTTTTTCTGAAAAGGTGCGCCTGGTGCTGGGCTACAAACAGCTGGCTTGGAAGTCGGTCATCATCCCGGCCATCATGCCCAAACCCGATGTGGTGGCCCTGACCGGCGGCTACCGCAAAACGCCGTTTCTGCAAGTCGGCGCTGATGTGTATTGCGACAGCGCCCTGATCTGCGAAGTGCTGGAACAACTGCGCCCCACGCCTACGCTCTACCCTGAAAGCCACAAAGGCGTGGCCCGGGTGTTGGCGCAGTGGGCAGACACCACGCTGTTCTGGGCTGCCATGGCCTACAACTTGCAGCCTAAAGGGGCTGCCAGCATGTTCGAAGGCGCTCCCGCGGAGGCCGCAAAAGCCTTTGGAGCCGACCGGGCCGCCATGTCCAGCGGCATGACTCGCTTGCGACCGGCAGATGCCACCTCCGCCTATAAGAGCTACCTCCGCCGCATCGCCACCATGCTGGAGGGACAGGATTATTTGCTCGGCAGTACCCCTTGTGTCGCCGACTTTGCCGCCTACCACCCCCTGTGGTTCACCGCCAAACGGGTGCCGGTGATGGCCGACATCTTGCACGCCACGCCCTCGGTACAGGCCTGGATGGCACGCATGGCGGCCATCGGCCACGGCAGCTTCGAGAAGCTTTCTGCTACAGAAGCAATAGCAGCTTGCGCAAACGCAGCGGGCACTACAGCCCCATTGGACACCTATTTCCAGGACGAGCACGGCATTCCTCTGGGAAGCGAAGTGACCATTTCCGCCGAGACCTTCGGCCAGGAAGCTACCGCCGGCACCTTGGCCGCCGCCACCCGCACGCGCTTTACATTGAAGCGCGTGGACGAGCGTGCCGGTGCCGTGCATGTGCACTTTCCGCGCATCGGCTATGTGCTCAAGGCGGCGCAGGCATGAGTCTGGACTTGCAATGGCAGTGGCTCGCTTTTGACGCACTGAGCCG
>DAINNP010000402.1:0-1672 GCA_036735785.1 Rhodoferax sp.
GCCAATCGTAGGCCCGCGCTACGAATGGAAACCATTTTGATGCGGGTGTTGTAGCCTCATTCATACAGCCTGCCTACACTTAGTACCCATCAAAAAACAAATGGAGGAAAAAGCAGTGCTTTTCACGAAAAAGTCATGGCGCCGAGGCGCTTTTTCAGTGGCGGTGGCAGTGGGGCTGGCAGCCCTGCCGGGTGTGACAAGTGCGAAAGAGGGGACCGACCACCCCGAAGTCGCCCGCTTTCCCGGCGCCCGCATCAACAACTACGACTACAAGGAGTACGAGGAATTTCAGCTCATCCTGGCCAAGCCCCAGCGTACCCCGAGTGGCGCTTTTACTGCAGCCAAGTTGATGCCTTTGGAAGGCAAAGTTACCTATATTCACTACGAAATGCCGGCATCCACCTCGCCGCTGCAGGTGTTTCGCAACTACCAGTCGTCGTTGCGCCGCAGTGGCTTTAGCGACCTGTTCACCTGTGATCGCCCCTGCACCACAGAGAATCTCAGCAACTTCCAAGGCCTGATGAAGGCGCGCCAGCTCTACCTGAACTACAGCACCGATAACCAATACCTGGCCGCCCAGCGTAACAACACCTATGTGTCGCTCTGGGTCAATGATGGCGGCGCCTTTTTGTTTGTAGTCGAAAAGCAAAAGCTGGATGACGGCCTGATGGCCGTGACCGGCGAGAGCCCGATCGCCAAAGCGCTGGGCGCTGACGGCAAGGTGGATTTGTATGGCTTTCAGTTCGACACCGGCAAAGCGGTGTTGCGCGATGGCTCCAAACCCACCTTGCAAGAGCTGGGCAAGGTGCTGCAAGACAACCCGGGCCTGAATGTGGAAGTGGTGGGCCACACCGACGATGTGGGCGGTGCGGACGGCAACCAGCGCTTGTCAGAGGCGCGCGCTGCGGCGGTGGCCGAGGCGCTCAGCCGCAGTTACGGTATTGCCGCGCCGCGTCTCAAAACCCGTGGCATGGGTCAAACAGTGCCGCTGGCCGCCAACACCACTGAGGCCGGCCGCGCCCAGAACCGCCGGGTCGAGATCATTGCGCAGTTGCCTGCGACTCCCGTGGCGGCCCCTGCCACCCGCCCGGCGCCGGCCGCACTAGCGCAAACTGCCAACACGACTGCCCAACAACCCGCACCGGCCCCCGCGCAGGAAGCGCCTAAAACCCGCAACCTGATGGACGACGCCAACAAGGCGATGGAAGCGGCCGGCAAGCTCAAGAGCCTGTTTGGACTCTGATTTTTCTGTCCTCTAGTGAAAAGCCGGTCTGTGGACCGGCTTTTTGCATGGCTGGTAGATAAATTCACTATTTATACAGATAAATAAAGAGAAAAACTCAGGCAAATTTTCTGAAAAATAGCGACAAATCATTTCGTTGCCCTGTGCAGGAGTCGCTATGTCCCAGTCCGCCCGTTCCACCGCGTTCACCCCCGTTCCGCCCCGTTTGCCCACGCCCTATCGCGCGGAAGACCACATCGTCTCTCACCGTTTGCAGATGCTGGAAGGCGCGCTCGACTGGGCTCATGCTGCCCGCACCGCGGAGCCCTGGGTGCAAGCGGTGCGCGACAACCCGCCCCCTTTCTGGGCCATGGAGAGCCTGCTCAAGGAATACCCCATCTCCAGCGCCGAGGGCTTGGCCCTGATGCGCCTGGCCGAAGCCCTGCTGCG
>DAINNP010000403.1:0-1669 GCA_036735785.1 Rhodoferax sp.
CACCTTTCTGGTTGAAAACAACGTGCTGCATAACGATTTCCTTTGCTCAAAGCGGGCCACGGGATTACGGGCAGTCTAGCGGGGCCGCATAACGCGACGCTGAACACCCCCGCGCACACGCCATGCAGGCAAAAACTACGCCAAGGCCGCCGCTTGACGTGCGTCACGGAACACCGATCGCACGACGGCTCCACATGGACACCATCCAACTGACGTGGCACCATTTGCAAAACGGGCAAAGAACCGGTCTTCTATGGGGGTTGACACCATGACCAGCACACTGGAAAGCGCTTTGCTGCGGCTGGCGCACAAGCAATCTGCCTCGCCACACGAGGATTTCACGAAAACGCTGTCGCAGAGCCTGCACGCCATCCGGACCCACTTGAATATGGATGTGGGCTTCATCTCCGAGTTTGTCAACGACCGCCGTTACTTTCGCTATGTCGATGCGGACGCCCAGGATGCGGTCATTTGCGTGGGCCAGTCTGATGGGCTGGAAGACAGCTTTTGCCAACGCGTGGTCGACGGGCGCCTGCCCGGCCTGCTCACAGACGCCTGCCTCCATCCGGAAGCACTGTCCCTCCCGGTAACACGGGCGCTGCCAGTGGGTGCACACCTGAGTGCGCCGATTCGGCTCAGCAATGGCCGGATCTTCGGGACTTTGTGTTGCTTCAGTGCAAGGGCCGACCACAGCCTGAACGGGCGCGACATCGCCATGCTGCAAGTGGTGTCGGACATGTTGGCAGGCCACATCGAGGCCCGCCTGCAAGAGCAACGTGCGCAAACCGACATCGAAAGCCGTATCGCACTGGCCATGGAGCCGGACCATATGCGCAGCGTCTACCAACCCATCTGGGACCTGACGCAGCAGCGATTGGTGGGCTTTGAAGCGCTGACCCGCTTTCAGTGCGGGCCTGCGCAATCGCCAGAGCAGTGGTTCATGGAGGCCGCCCAAGCCGACCTGGGCACCGTGATGGAAATTCACGCCATCGAGTGCGCCGTGCAGGCGTTACACCACCTACCTGAAAGCATCTATCTCGCCATCAACGCGTCCCCGCGCACGGTGGTGAGCCCCGAACTCTCGCAATTGCTGGCAGGCCTTCCGCTGGACCGGCTGGTGCTGGAGATCACGGAACATGCGGTGGTGGATGCCGCGATGTACACCCGCATTGCCCACATCACCCGCTCGTTGCGGGACGCGGGCCTTCGGGTGGCGGTAGACGATGCAGGGGCTGGTTACGCCAGCTTCAAGCACATCCTGCACCTGGCGCCCGACATCATCAAGCTAGACGTCAGCATGACGCGGGACATCGACCGCGACCTCAGCCGCCAGGCCCTGGCCGCCGCCCTGGTGCGCTTTGCCGAATCCACCCATGGGCGCCTGGTTGCCGAAGGCGTGGAAACCGACGCGGAAATGGCCACCCTGCGCCAACTCGGCGTGGGCCTGGCACAGGGCTATGCCTTGGGCAAGCCAATGCCGCTGGAGGAGGCATTGCAACTCACACGAACGCCCAGCCAGCAAACCTGACGCCAGTCCCCATGCTTGGGCTATGCTCGCTGCCCATGCCTGACGCACTCCCTTTTCAACCGGTCAAGCCGGCAATTTCCAGCCCCGCCATCGTGCTGGCCGCCGGGCGCGGCGAGCGCATGCGGCCGCTCACCGACACCA
>DAINNP010000404.1:0-1663 GCA_036735785.1 Rhodoferax sp.
GCGTAGAGGCTGCTCGGGGTGAGCGCACATGGTAGCGCGTGTATGTGTCACAACAGGCCCAGGCCTTGGGCCAGCGAGGCGACGGCATCTTGCGTGAAGGCACCGGCTTGAATCTGCTCCACGGTTTGCGCGGCACTCAGGCACACAAAGCCGGCAACCTCGCCGTCCTGATTGACGGGCGCCCAGTCTTCCGCACAGGCCAGGTTGTAGACCAGCAGGGTTTCGTCGTGCCAGCCACCGGTGTCCAAGCGGGCCGTGCGCACCAGCCCGGCTTCTTGCAGGGTTCGGATGTCTTGCAGTACTGCGCCGGCTTCTTCTTGCAACTCGCGAAGGGCGCAGCCCAGGGGCGACTCGCCGGCAGGCAAACCGCCCGCGGTCACGTTGTCGAGCAGGCCGGGGTCGGTCGCTTTGGACAGCGAGCGCCGCCCGCACCACAGGCGCCCATCCGGGGTGAAACCATTGATGTGCACCGCATGGCTGCGCATGCCCAGAAAGCGAAAGCCTGCGCGCTCCACCGCCAGCAGCGGGGGCTGCCTATCGTCCGGCGGCTCCAGGCAGTCGTGGTGCCAGAAAGCAAAGGCCTCGTTGCGCCAGCCGTGCACTAGGCCGCGCACATGGCACTGCGCCAGTGCAGCTTGTAAACGGGCGCTGCGCTCATGGGCGGGTAAGGTCAGCGCGGGCCAGTGCAGGCCGGCAGTATCTCCATGGGTCTGGAAGTAACAGTCCGGCAACAGGCTTGCCAACAGGGCGGCGCGCTCAGACTCCATGCGGCCGAGTTGCAAGGCCTCTGCATGGCCAGGTTCACTGAGCCAAAAGGTCTGTAGGTCAGGCGGTGGCGCAGCGCTGGCGCGGCGGGCTGCGTCTGCCAGGGTGCGCCTTTGCACCGGCGTCAGGGCGGCGGCAAATGCAGCACCAAACGCCCGCGCGCCGCGCAGGCTCACACTTGGGCGCCTTCCACCAGAAAGCGTACACGGCGCACGCCGTTCCACTCGTCGGCATCGAGCCGGAAAGCCAGGGTGACCTTGGGCGGCAGGGGCTCGGTGTGGCCGAACCAAATGCCGTCCACCGGTTGGCCCTGGTGTTTGAGCTTGAGCGAGAGGTGCTTTTCACCCACCAGGCGTTGGGATACGACCTCGACCTCTTCGCTAAAGGTAGGGGCGGCAAAGCCTTGGCCCCACACCTCTTTGTGCAGCGCGTCTACCAGGTCCACACGGCGATATTCGGCAGCCAAGGGGCCGTCGGTTTCCATGCGGCGGGTCAATGTGGCGGCGTCTAGCCATTCCTGGGCGACCTCGTTCATGCCGTTCTCGAAGTCGTCAAAAAACTCTTCGGCCACGGTGCAGCCGGCCGCCATGGCGTGACCACCGAACTTCAAGATGACACCGGGGTAGCGCTTCGCTACCAGGTCCAGCGCGTCGCGCAAGTGAAAGCCGGGAATGCTGCGGCCCGAGCCCTTGAGCTCGTGCTCTTTGCCTTCGGCAGCGCTGGCGGCAAACACAAAGGTGGGGCGGTGTAGTTTGTCTTTGATCCGGCTGGCCACGATACCGACCACGCCTTCGTGAAAGTCGGGGTCAAAAACGCAAATCGCCGGGGGCGGCTCATCGCCTTCGTCAAACAGGCTCTCGGCAATCGCGAAGGCCTGCTCGCGCATGTCGCCCTCAAT
>DAINNP010000405.1:0-1655 GCA_036735785.1 Rhodoferax sp.
TGATGGACAACCCGGTCGCCGCCCAACAAAAAGTGGCGGCCCTCAAGGCGCTGGGCGTGAAGGTGGCGATTGACGACTTCGGCACCGGCTACTCCAGCCTGGCCTACCTCAAGCGTTTCGACATCGACAAGCTCAAGGTGGATCAGTCCTTTGTCTTGGGCATGCTGGAAGACAGTGCGGATGCGGCCATCGTGCACGCGGTGATTGCGCTGGGCCACACGCTGGGCCTGAAGGTGGTGGCGGAAGGCGTGGAGAACCTGCCCACCGCCCAGACCCTGACCGCGCTGGGCTGCGACGAGCTGCAGGGCTACTGCTTCAGCCGCCCGATCCCCCTGGACGAGTGGGTGAGCTACCTGCGCAGCCACGCCCTGCGCGAGGACCGCCGCCGGCCACCAATCGCAGGGTGATTTGCTATGGTATTGATAGCTGCTAGCGCATGTTTTATGTGCGCTAGCGCCATATTTGGCTTAAATATGGCGGCTTAGGCAGTCAGCTTCTGGTGCAGCCAGCGGCACACCGGGCTGGTGGCGTCTTCCAGCCCGTGGATCACGGTGAAGTGGTCGGCGCCTTCGATGGCGCTCAGTTCCACCGGGTTGCCCAGTGCCACTGCCGCATCCCGATAGCCGATGGACTGGCGGGCGAATTCGCCCGACTCTTGGCCGCCCCAGATCACCCAGGTAGGCGTGGGGCACGCACGCAGGTTGGGGGTGGGGGAGCAGCGGCGGATGATGCCGTCATCCAGCTGGATCATGGGTTGCAGGTAGCTGTAGCGCAGGGGTTCCAATTCATAGAGGCCGCTGAACAGCAAGCCGGCCTTGAGCGGGTCGCGGGGCAGGCCGTAGTCGGTGTCCCACGCGGTTTGCAGGCACATGGCGCCCAAGTGGCCGCCGGCGGAGTGGCCGCCCACGCCCACGCGGGTCGGGTCGCCGCCGTAGTGTTGGATGTTGCGCAGCGTCCAGGCCACGGCTGCGCGGCACTGGCGGGTGATTTCATCAATCGTGACAAACGGCGCCAACGCGTAGTTCACCACCACGGTGGTGATGCCGCTGGCGTGCAGGCCCAGGGCCACGCCATGAAAGTCTTTGCTCTGGAAGGCGCGCCAGTAACCACCATGGATGAACACAAACACCGGTGCGTTGGGCACGTCCGCCGGAAAGATGTCCAGCGTCTCATGCACCGTGGGGCCGAAGGGGATGCCCGCATGGTGCTTGAGGGTGCTGCGGGCCTTTTCGGCCTGCGCGGCAAAGTGCTTGCCGGGCGCGGCCGGGTCGGGCAGCGCGATGGAGGGGTTGTACTGCGCGTCGATCTGCGCCTGGGTGTCAAAGTCGCGGTAGAGCTTGGGCATGGGGTGTCCTTGAAATCAAATGCCGACGTAGCGGTGCCAGAGTTCGGGTTGTGCGGCCAGGGTGGTTGAGTCGCCACTCCAGACCGCGCGGCCGCGTTCCATGATGGTGTGGTGGCCGGCCAGCGCAATCAGGCGCTGCACATATTTGTCGATGACCAGCACGCTCTGGCCTTGGGCGCGCAGGGTGTCCAGGCAGCGCCAGATGTCTTCACGGATGAGTGGCGCCAGGCCTTCGGTGGCTTCGTCCAGGATCAGCAGGTGCGGGTTGGTCATCAGCGCGCGGCCTATGGCCAGCATCTGCTGCTCGCCG
>DAINNP010000406.1:0-1648 GCA_036735785.1 Rhodoferax sp.
TCCAGCAGCATGCTGGTGCCGTTTTTGCAGCACGACGGGGTGACGGTGTGGGACACCCTGGCCATCGGCGAATATCTGAATGAAATCAAACCCAAAGCCGGCCTGCTGCCGGCCGACATCAAAGCGCGAGCCCATTGCCGCGCTGTCAGCGGGGAAATGCATTCCGGCTTTGCGTCCATGCGCGGTGCCTTGCCCATGAACATCAAGGCACATTTTCCGAACTTCAAGGTCTGGTCCCGCGCTCAGGCCGATATCGACCGTGTCTTGGCTATCTGGAAAGACTGCCTCGGAAACTACGGCGGGCCCTATCTCTTCGGCAAACAACCCTGCATTGCCGACGCCATGTATGCGCCGGTGGTCACCCGCTTCATGACCTATGACGTCAAGCTGGACAAACAGGCCGCCGCGTACTGCAAGCTCATGATGGCCTTGCCGGCCATGCAAGAGTGGGTGGAAGCCGCCCGGGCGGAGCCGGACGAGATTGACGAGTTGGACGCCGAGTTCTAAACCCTCGCGCTCCACTGCCGCTTACTTCCACGGGGTTGGCGCAGGGATCTCGCAGACCGGCTCCACATCAATGGACTTAAAGTCCGCTGGCGACACGATTTCCAAGTACTCCATGTCGGGTGAATAGTCGAACAGGTAGTGGCGGATACCGGGGCGCTGGTGAACCACATCGCCGGCTTGCACCAGGGTTTCCTTGTCCTCGTACATGAAGCGCGCCCAGCCTTTGGTCATGATGACGATTTGAAAGTCCGCCTCATGCCGGTGCCAGCCGGTGCCTTTTTCTGGTGCCATATTGGCCTTCACCAGGTGCGCAATCACCTTTCCGTGCGTGGCCTCGGCGATGCCCAGATCCCGGTACAGGAAAAAATCACGGAGCCCGCCGGACACAAATTGCGTGTCTTCAGGTTTGACATGGGAGAACTTGGTTGCAGTGCGGTCTAGCATGGCTCACTCCTGGTTCAAATGGCGGGATAACACTGAAATGGTGCGCTGCAGCATGATGCATAAACTGTTCCAGTCCGGTTACCGGGGGCGGCAGTCGCGTCAGGGATAATCGGGGCACTATGAGCGGCAATACCTTCGGACACACATTCACGGTCACCAACTTTGGTGAATCCCACGGCCCGGCCATCGGCTGCATCATTGATGGTTGCCCACCCGGCATGGAACTGTCAGAGGCTGACATCCAAATCGACCTGGACCGTCGCCGCCCGGGCACCAGCCGCCACGTGACCCAGCGCAGTGAGCCGGACGCGGTGCAAATCCTGAGCGGTGTGTACCAGGGCAAAACGACCGGTACCCCGATTGCACTGCTGATTCAGAACACCGACCAGCGCAGCAAGGACTACGGCAACATCCTCGACACCTTCCGCCCCGGTCATGCGGACTATGCTTACTTTCAGAAATACGGCATCCGCGATCCACGCGGTGGTGGTCGCTCCAGCGCCCGCTTGACTGCACCCATGGTGGCAGCCGGTGCAGTGGCCAAGAAGTGGCTTAAAGAGAAATTTGGTACCGAATTCCGCGGCTGTATGACGCAAGTGGGCGAGTTGCCCATTGCGTTCGAGTCTTGGGACCACGTGCCCAACAATCCTTTTTTCGCGCCAGTAGCCGATGTGCAGGCCCTGGAGGACTACATGGA
>DAINNP010000407.1:0-1620 GCA_036735785.1 Rhodoferax sp.
ACGGATAAGAGTTCCAACCACATGAGGCCAAGTATCGCACCTTGGAAGCGCCCGCGATCCGCGTGAAGCAGTCGATTTGCCGCCCCACCTGGCAGATTCACCACCAGGGCTTGATGTTCAGGAGCGTGATGTGCTGGGCGCGGCATGTACCGAGCGCAGAGACATCCCGCAGCGATTCAAAATCGCCGCTTTGACCGCTCACCAATTGATGCGCTGATCGACCTCAAAGTCGGGTACCGGTTGAGCTGCCCCATCCCAGTCGGTTGCCCAATCTGGCTCGGTTTGCGCCCCGTCATCCATCTGCGCATCACCGCAGTCATCCCACAGCGGTGGTCCGCGCGCTGGGGCTATGTGCGGGGGCTCGGAGTCCATCCCGATGTGATCCAGAATCCGCCTGATCTGCCTGCCCTCGGTGACAAAGGCGATCAGGCGCATCTGCCCGCCACATAGCGGGCACAGCAACGGGAACACCTCGTAGATGCGGGCGATCAGCACCGCCCACAGGTAGTGGGCCGGGCGCTTGGTCGGTACGGGTTCGGGCGTGGGTGAAATTGCATTGCCCAGCGGCGCGGGGCGGTGTGCGTCATCGCCCGTGGCATCTGGCTGGGCATCCGCCATGGCCGTAACCGCTGAGCGCAGCGGCGAGTTCGGCGCCAGCACACCAAAATAGCGATGCCGGTGGGTGCGCGGTGGTGGCACCAGGGCGGCAATGCGGTCGATCAGCTCCAGCGCTGTGAGGTGCAGTTCGTCCACCTTGGCGCCACGCTTGTCACTGGTGGGCTCGCTGCGCTGTTTGGCGCAGCGGTACACCAGGGCTGCGCCCTCTTTGCGAAGGCGTTCCATGGCAAAGGGTGGGCGGGCGCAATACCTCAGCAAGCGCTCCAGGGCTGCGCGGTCGTCTGCTTCAATGCAGACACCGGCGTCCACCGAGAAGCCGCTGTGCTGGTAGGCCAGCATCTCTTTGGCATCAGCCTTCTCGATCAGGCCCCGGCCGACGAAGGCGCGCAGGATGCGTCGGCGCAAATCGGTCTGTACCTGGGCCACAGCGGTCTCGTCGATAGCACTGGCCGGGTGAAAAACGATGCCCGGTGGTGAGGATTGGACGTCGGTTTGGCCCACCACCGCCACCGGTATTTCCTCAAACACGCCATCGACCACACAAACATGGAAGTGCACATGAGCGTTCAGGCTGGAGCCGAACCGGTGGATAAACGCCACGGCGCCGATGTGCAGGGTCGCCTTGTCCACATTTGCCGCACCGGGGCTGTGGGTCTGCAGGCTTTGCGCAATGACCCGCAGGAAGATGCGCAGCACCATGTTGAGCACTGCCCCGTCACGCTGCATGAAATAGCGTAGTCGCTTCGGCACCGACAGCACCCACTGGCGCACTGGCAGGCGGGGAAAGACGTGGTCGCAGAGGTGCGCGGCCGTCTCCACCATGCGCCGGGTGTTGCACGAGGGGCACACGCCCCGGCCTTTGCAGGAATAGGCCACAAAGTAGTCGTGCCCGCAGTCATCACACCACGCCCGGGCAAAGCCATGGGCGAAGATGCCGCATTCCAGATATTTGCGAAAGGCTTGGCGGACATAGGGCCTGGGGCTGTGGTGGTCGCCCTGGCC
>DAINNP010000408.1:0-1612 GCA_036735785.1 Rhodoferax sp.
TACAAGCTGGGCTTCGGCCCCTTCCCCGGCGAAGTGTTCCACGCCCTGTTCCCGAACGAACTGCATGGCGTGAGCGTGGCGGATGCCCTGCACTCGGTGGAGCTGATCTTCAAGAACGACATCGAGGCAGAACGCGTCGCGGCCTTCATCGTCGAACCGGTGCAAGGCGAAGGCGGCTTCTACGTGGCGCCTCCCGAGTTCATCTCCGGCCTCAAGGCGATCGCTGACAAGTACGGCATTTTGTTGATTGCCGACGAAGTGCAAACCGGCGCGGGTCGCACCGGCACCTGGTTCGCCTGCGAGCAATGGCCTGTGGCTCCTGATTTGATTACCACTGCCAAATCGTTGGCAGGCGGATTCCCCTTGTCCGGCGTGGTTGGCCGTGCAGATGTGATCGATGCACCGGCCGCAGGCGGCTTGGGCGGCACCTATGCCGGCAGCCCCGTGGCCTGCGCCGCGGCACTGGCCGTGATGAAGGCCTTTGAAGAAGAAAAACTCCTGCAGCGCAGCCAAGACATGGGCGCTTTCCTGGTCGAAAAGCTCAAGGCCATTGCCACCAAGGTACCAGCCATCGGTGATGTGCGCGGCATGGGCGCCATGGTCGCCATCGAGTTGTTTGAAGGTGGCGATGTGCATCGCCCAGACGCGGTGTTGACCAAGAAAGTAGTCACAGAGGCTGCACGACGCGGGCTGATTCTGCTGTCCTGCGGTACCTACGGCAACGTCATCCGCATCCTGGTGCCCTTGACCGCTCCCGACGCGCTGCTCGAAGAAGGCTTGGCCATTCTGGCCGACAGCTTTGCTGCCGTGGCCTGATCGCCTTTTTTGAATCTGCTTCTCGAAGAACACATGTCCTCTACTGAACCCTTGGTGCGCTTTAGCGGCGTACAAAAAACGTACGACGGCGAACAGCTGGTGGTGCGGGAGCTGAACCTCGATATCCAGCGCGGTGAATTCCTGAGCCTGCTCGGACCCTCGGGCTCCGGCAAGACCACCACCCTGATGATGCTGGCCGGGTTCGAGTCCCCCACAGCAGGCGACATCCTGCTCGACGGCAAGCAGATCACCCGCACCCCGCCGCACAAGCGCAACTTCGGCATGGTGTTCCAGAACTACGCGCTGTTCCCCCACATGACGGTGGCACAGAACGTGGCCTACCCGCTCACCGTGCGCAAAGTACCCAAAGACGAGCAAGAAAAGCGCGTGCAAAAGGCCTTGGACATGGTGCGCCTGACCGGCATGGGCGAGCGCCTGCCCACCCGCCTCTCGGGCGGCCAGCAGCAGCGCGTAGCGTTGGCGCGCGCGCTGGTGTTCGAGCCCCAACTGGTGCTGATGGACGAGCCCTTGGGCGCCCTTGACAAACAGTTGCGGGAACACATGCAACTCGAACTCAAAGAGTTGCACCGCCAGCTCGGTGTGACCTTCGTGTACGTGACCCACGACCAAGGCGAAGCCCTGACGATGAGCGACCGTGTGGCGGTGTTTAACGAAGGCGTGATTCAGCAACTGGCCGATGCCCAAAGCCTCTATGAAGCCCCCAGCAACCGTTTTGTGGCCGGCTTTGTGGGCGACAGCACAGTGCTGCGCGGCACATTGGGTGGTAATGCTGATG
>DAINNP010000409.1:0-1592 GCA_036735785.1 Rhodoferax sp.
TACCGCCCCGAGATTCTGGAAGTGACGATTGAGCGCAAGGGCCGCAACGTGAATGTGGCCGATGTGCTGGGGCTCACCGTGAGCGAAGCGGCGGACTTGTTCAGCGCCGACCGCGAAGTCATCCGCGTGCTGCAACCCATCGTGGATGTGGGTCTGGAGTATGTGAAGCTGGGGCAGCCGGTGCCCACTCTTTCGGGTGGCGAGGCGCAGCGCCTCAAGCTTGCGGGCTTTCTGGCCGAGGCGGCCAAAAGCGCTAGCTCCAGCAGGCAGTTCCTTGCGCGCAAGGGCTCGCTCTTCATGCTGGACGAGCCGACCACCGGTCTGCACTTTGAAGATATTGCCAAGCTGATGCGCGCGCTGCGCAAGTTGCTGGACGCCGGCCATTCGCTGGTGGTGATTGAGCACAACCTGGATGTGATTCGTGCTTCTGACTGGCTGATTGATCTCGGCCCCGAGGGGGGCGATGCGGGCGGGCAGGTCGTGGCATACGGTACGCCCGAAGACTTGTTGTTGCATGCCACTTCGCACACCGGCAAGGCGCTTCGGGAGTACGCGGCGGCTATGGGTGTGATTCATGAGGTGGCGGAGTCTTCGGCTACGTTTACTTCTGTTGCTTCGGTGGATGGGCTTGCGCCCAGTGCCTCATCTACTCGCTTCGCGATTAGCAAATCGGCCCCGGGCGCAAGCCCATCCACCTCCGGTGCTGGGGGGGGTGATCCTTCGAATTCCATTCGCATCGTGAATGCGAAGGAGCACAACCTCAAGTCTTTGTCGGTGGATATTCCGCGCGGCAAATTCAGTGTGGTGACCGGTGTGTCCGGTTCCGGCAAATCGACGCTGGCGTTCGACATCCTGTTCAACGAAGGGCAGCGGCGTTACCTCGAATCCTTGAATGCCTATGCACGCTCCATCGTGCAGCCTGCGGGCCGGCCTGAGGTGGACGCGGTGTATGGCATTCCGCCCACGGTGGCGATTGAGCAACGCCTTTCGCGCGGCGGGCGCAAGTCCACGGTGGGCACGACCACCGAGGTGTGGCACTTCCTGCGTTTGTTGTACGTAAAGCTCGGCACCCAGCATTGCTTCAAAGACGGCGCGGCGGTGGAGCCGCAGTCCGCAGACAGCATTGCCGCCCAGCTGCTCAAGAACTACCGTGGCCAGCACATTGGCCTGTTGGCACCACTGGTGCAAGGGCGCAAGGGCGTGTACACCGAGCTGGCGGATTGGGCGCGACCCAAGGGTTACACACACCTGCGGGTGGACGGCAACTTCTTGCCCACCAGTGGTTTCCCGCGGATTGACCGTTTCAAGGAACACAACATCGAGCTGCCCGTGGCCAGCCTGGATGTGACGCCTGCCAACGAGTCCGCGCTACGCACTGCGCTGGCCGACGCGCTCACCCACGGCAAGGGCTTGGTCTACGTGTTGAGCGATATTGGCAGCCTGCGTGAAGTGATGGCCGCTGGCGAGTCAGCCGCAGGCGTGGGCAAGGTGCAGGTGTTTTCCACCAAGCGCGCTTGCCCAGTGTGCGCGACGTCGTATGCCGAGCTGGACCCGCGTTTGTTCTCGTACAACAGCAAACACGGCTGGTGCCC
>DAINNP010000410.1:0-1561 GCA_036735785.1 Rhodoferax sp.
TCAAGTTCATGCAGCAGGCCATCGACTACGAGGTGCGCTGGCAGATCGAGCAGATCGAAGACGGGTTGGAAATCCAGCAAGCCACCGTGCTTTTCAACCCCGACACCGGCGAAACCCGCGCCATGCGCACCAAGGAAGACGCAGCCGACTACCGTTATTTCCCGGATCCGGATCTACCGCCGCTATGTATTTCAGAGCAGTGGATCGAGACAGTTCGAGGGCAAATGGCCGAATTGCCTCGTAACATGGCAGCGCGTTTCCAAGCGGATTACGGTCTGAGTGAGTACGACGCGACGCAGTTGACGCAAAGCTTGGCGCTGGCTACTTACTTTGAAGCTGCGGCGAAAGGCAGTGGACAAGCGAAACTTGCCAGTAACTGGATCATGGGCGAGCTCAGTAAACGACTGAACGAGCAAGGTATCGACATCACCCAGGCAACTGTGAGTCCTTGGGAATTGGCAGCGATCATCCACCGCATAAAAGAGGGTGTTCTTTCCGACAAATTGGCGCGTCAATTACTTGATGCAATGTGGACTCGCAGCGGTCCAGAACTCTGGCAGGTGACTCTGTTGACTGGAGACTTTGCTGATATGAACGTAATGGCACGGGCTCTGACTGAAATCGATCAGGAGATCGAAGCCAAAGGCCTCAAGCAAATGAACGACACCGGCGCGCTAGAAGCGATCGTCGTTCAAGTGATGGAAGCCAACGCCAAAAACGTGGCCGAATTCAAGGCGGGCAACGAGAAAG
This sequence comes from Rhodoferax sp., assembly GCA_036735785.1. Taxonomy (GTDB): domain Bacteria; phylum Pseudomonadota; class Gammaproteobacteria; order Burkholderiales; family Burkholderiaceae_C; genus Allorhodoferax. The sequence continues at coordinate 751 of DAINNP010000410.1, forward strand.
CCCTGAACGGCTTGGTCGGTCAGATCATGAAGGCCAGCAAAGGCAAGGCGAACCCGCAACAGGTCAACGACCTGCTACGCAGCAAACTAGCGGGTTAAGCCTTACCGGTTGGCTGCGGCTGCGGCGGCCCAAAGTTGTCGCAGCCGAACCAGTTCATCGTCAAAGCGGGCATTGACGCGTTTGGTTTCGGCGTCCTGCTCGCTGATAAACCGCTCTTGCACCGCCTTGCTTTGCTCGTTTTCTTCGAGCTGCCGGCGCAGGTATGCAGGTGCTTTGTTGGGGTCCTTTTTGTAGAACTCCATCTCCGCATCAATGGCGAGGCGCTGCTTGGCGAGTTCATCCACGCGGTTGGTGGCAGCCTTCACCACGACTGCAATTTGGGCCAGTGCATCTGACCGCTCCTGGTCGTGCACAACTTTGCTCGGGTAGCGCACCAACAGGGCACGGTCCCGGCGCTTTTCTTCCGCCGTCCGGTTACGCTCCTCCTGCTCGCGCTTTTCGCGCGCCTCCTGTTCCGCCAGTTCCTTGGAAGTCAAGCTAGGGCCGACCTTGGCGCGGGTGGTCCCACTGGGATTCAAGATACGTTGCTCGCGATCGATGCACTCCTGAATCGGTCGATCTGCGGTGAGCTTGCGGCCCTTTGCATCTACACAGGTGTAGATTCCCCCGGCAGCTGGCGCTGAACTCTGGGCACTCGCCATGGGTACGACACCCAGGCACAACCCGCCCCACACCATCGTTGCCAACAGGGCTGAATGCTTCATTTATTCACTTTCATCGACACCGTAACGCTGACGGTAAGCCAGCACAC
>DAINNP010000411.1:0-1558 GCA_036735785.1 Rhodoferax sp.
ATTCTGGAAGCCAGCAAGGAAGTGCCGCGCCGGGTGAGCCACCCTTCGCGCAAGACCATCGGCTTGCGGGTGCCTGAGCACCATGTGCTCCAGGAGCTGCTAGCGCTCTATGGATCTGCGCTTCTAGCTACTACTTTGATAGCAAAAGGTGAGACTGAGCCGCTCAACGACGCCCACGACATCCGCGAGCGCTACGAGCACCAGATTGCCGGTGTGCTCGATTCCGGCGCCTGCGCCCAGGAGCCGACCACGGTGGTGGACCTCACCGGCGATGAACCCGAGCTGATCCGCCAAGGCGGCGGAGACCCTGCCCTGCTCGGGCTCTAAGCCTCGCGGCGTATCCTTTTTTATTTCCAACCGAGACCTTGCGCCTGTGGACTTTGCCAACCTGATTCAAACCATCGCGATTTACGCACTGCCAGTGCTTTTCGCCATCACGGTGCACGAAGCCGCCCACGGCTATGCCGCACGGCACTTTGGCGACAACACGGCGGCCATGCTGGGCCGCATCACCCTGAATCCGGCCAAGCACATCGATCCGATCGGCACCATCTTGATGCCGCTGATGCTCTATATCGCGACCTCAGGCGCATTTCTGTTTGGTTACGCCAAGCCGGTACCGGTGCGCTTTGGCAATCTGCGCAACCCCAAGCGCGACATGGTGTGGGTAGCCTTGGCCGGTCCGGGCGCCAATCTGGCCATGGCGCTGGCCTGGGGTGCGGGCTTGTACCTGCTGTCGGGCGCGGGTGTGACCGAACCCTTTTTCCTCAAAATGTGCCAAGGCGGCGTGCTGGTGAACGTGGTGATGTTTGCCTTCAACCTGTTCCCGCTGCCGCCGCTGGATGGCGGGCGCATTCTGGTCGGCTTGCTGCCGATACGCCAGGCGATGGCGGTGTCCCGCGTGGAGCCTTGGGGATTTTTTATTGTGATGGCGCTGGTGATTGCCGGCGTCCTCAGCACCGTGTGGATGCAGCCGGTCATGGGTTTGACCTTTGACCTGATCGACCTGCTCCTCACCCCTTTTTCCTGGCTGGCGCGCTAAGCTGCAGGCCGCACTTGTTTTGTCTGATTGATTTGCATCCATGAGCACTGTTCGCTTCCTTACCGGCATTACCACCTCCGGCACACCGCATTTGGGCAACTATGTCGGGTCGATCCGCCCCGCAGTCCGCGCCAGCAAAACGCCCGGCGTAGAAAGTTTTTATTTTCTGGCCGATTACCACGCCCTGATCAAGACCGAAGATCCAGCGCGCATCCAGCGCTCCACGCTGGAGATTGCAGCCAGCTGGTTGGCCGCCGGCTTAGACGCGTCGCATGTGACCTTCTACCGCCAGTCGGACATCCCCGAGATCCCCGAGTTGTGCTGGTTTTTGACCTGCGTGACCGGCAAAGGCGTGCTCAACCGCGCCCATGCCTATAAGGCGTCGGTCGACAAAAACACCGCCGCCGGCACGGACCCGGATGCCGATGTGACTGCCGGCCTGTTCATGTACCCGGTGCTCATGGGCGCCGATATTTTGATGTTCAACGCCCACAAAGTGCCGGTGGGGCGCGACCA
>DAINNP010000412.1:0-1536 GCA_036735785.1 Rhodoferax sp.
TGGCGTGCAATCGACAGTGGGTCCTGGTGAGCGCCATTGACGCGGAATTCAAAGTGCAAGTGTGGGCCGGTGGCCCAACCCGTAGCGCCCACTGCGCCAATATTCTGGCCTTGGCTCACCGCTTGGCCTTTTTTGACGTTGATACGGCTCAAGTGCGCATACACCGTGGTTTGGTTGTTGCGGTGTTTGACCATCACCACATTGCCAAAGCCACCTTGCACACCTGCAAAATCAACCACGCCATCGCCCACAGTCCGCACCGGGGTGCCCGTTGCAGCGGCGTAGTCCACACCCAAGTGCGCGCGCCATGTTTGCAAAATGGGGTGAAAACGCATTTTGAAGCCGCTGGTGACCCGCGAGAACTCCAAGGGCGAAGCCAGGAAGGCGCGGCGCAAGCTCTCGCCGCCCAGGGTGTAATACGCGCCTTTGCCTGCTGCCACTGGGTCCTTGAACCACATGGCTTGGAAAGGCTTGCCTGCGTTCACAAACTCGGCACTCAGCACCCGGCCTGCGCGCAGCGGTTCGCCATCGCCTTCCAGGGTTTCATAAATCACGGAAAAGCGGTCACCCTTGCGCAGAGCCCGGTGAAAGTCGATGTCGCCGGCAAAAATTTCAGCGACTTGCGTGGCCACCGAGTCCGGCAAGCGGGCGTCGTCGGTCGCCGCAAACAAGGAGCTGTTGATCACGCCGCTGGCGAGCCGTGTGTTGGCCACCAGGGGCAATGTTTCTGTACGGGCCCGGAAGCCGCCCGCAGTTTTTTCGATGGTCAGGCGCTTGAAGGTGCCGTCGTCGTTCGGGCTCCAGCGTGCGCTGAGCTTTTCCAGGCCTTGTTGCGCGTTGACTTCGGCAGTGACGTTGCGGCCGCCGCGGCCTAACAGTGCAGACTGGCTTTGGCTGTCAGCGCGCAAAAATGCAGCGGCTTGCGGATCGACCACGCCCAAGCGCTTGAGCAAGGTGTCTGCCGTGTCACTTGAGCGGGTGGTTTCAGAACGATACAGGCGCATGGCCTGATCGCTGATGTCATTGCCGTAGGCTGCAAGCGATTCACTTTGCACCACTTCGACAACGGTGCGCACCGGCAAATCTGAGGCATCAGGTGCCAATGTGGCGACCGCGAAAGTGGCGCCCGTGCCGCCGATCAAAAGGGCAGCAATGGCGGCCGTAATTTGTTTGGGGTACAGCTGGATGAAGGCGGTGGCACGCGCCACGCACAACTCAACAGCCTGGTTCAGTCCATGCTTCAAATCAAAGACTCCGGTGTGGGGGATGCGGCCCGACTAAAATCCAGCCGCTGGCAACGAAAGCGTTGCGCAAAGGAGCCGGCAGTATAGCCGCCGCGCCTGTTTCGGCCACAAGAAAAACCCTTATGAATCAAGCCTTAAGCCCCCAATTAGTTGTAAGCGATCGTGTGCGCGAGGCCCTTGCGGTCACCCTGCGCGGTGTGGAAGAACTGCTCCCGCAAGACGAATGGGTGAAAAAGCTCGCCAAGTCGGAAGCCACCGGCAAACCGCTGCGCATCAAGCTGGGGCTGGACCC
>DAINNP010000413.1:0-1536 GCA_036735785.1 Rhodoferax sp.
CACGGCTCAGCTAAGTTGTTGATTTACAAGGAACGGGGGGTACCTGAATACGTACCGACGCGATCGCCAAGCGAGGGGCCGAGGCGGTGATCCCGACGCGCAAGAACGCCCAGCCGTGGAAGGCCAAGCGACCGGGAGCGGCTGCACGCAACGAGACGCTGCGAGCGACAAACCGGCTGGGCCGGGCGATCTGGAAGCAGTGGAGCGGCTACCACCGGCGCTCGCTGGTGGAGACGAAGATGCGGTGCTTCAAGCTGCTGGGCGAGCGGGTGATGGCGCGCACCTTCGAGCGGCAGGTGGTGGAGTTGCAGGTGCGGGCCGCAGTGCTCAACCGCTTCACCCACCTGGGCACCCCGGTGACGCGGCCCGTGGCGTAACTCCGTCCGGGGTCAGGGGAAACTCGGCCTCGGCTGGGTTGTGCAACAAAGCCTCGTCGATACACAAGGCCAAGATTGAGCTGCACATCATCCCCCCTATTCGCCAGAACTCAATCCTGATGAGCAGGTGTGGAAAAACGTCAAGTCTGAGGTTTCAAAGCAGCAGCTGCTGGATCGGGAAAGCCTGTTCAAGTTGACGCAAAAAGCGTTGATGCGGCTGAAGGAGGCGCCCAAGATCATCATGGGGTTCTTCCGTCATCCGGAGGTTGCTTGTTGAAAATATGAGCTAAATTATTTTAATGCTTAATAATGGCCTTGCGCCGGAGGAGCGGCATGAACCCCTGACCAAGACAACTCTGACCTCACCAGAGACACCGACCCGAGTCTGCTCCTCCAGATGTATCAGCTCCACGAAGAAGCCGCACAGAAATACAAAAGCGACGCCTGGAGCCAAACCGCATGGATCTTGACGCTCAGCGGCGCTGTGCTGGGTTTCTCCATCGACAAGCATGTGTCGCAACGGGGCGGCGCCGAAGCAGTCATCATCACGCTGGCGTGCGCCGTTGCAGGGCTTTTATTAGCAGGCTACGCTTGGTGGGTACTGAATGACTTGGCTGCCCATGTCCAGAATCATTGGACAAAGGCCAACAACCTTGTCGCCTCGAATCAGAACTTGATGCCATACATCCCACTGGCGGGCAAGGCGCCCGTCGTGACAGGCACCGTGGGCAAGCCGAAAGCCATCGCGAGGCTGCTCTGGATCGTGATGGCTTTTTCTCAAGGGCATGTGGTGTGGGCTGTGTACGCTTTCACCAGTTCGCAGGAAAGCGGCTCGGCCGCCCAGGTCAAATGCCCGCCGCCGCCCGCAGCAGCGCCGCCTTGTCCGTCCTCTCCCACGTGAACTCCGGCTCTTCGCGCCCGAAGTGCCCATAGGCCGCGGTCTTCGAGTAGATCGGCCGCAGCAGGTCCAGCATCTGGATGATCCCGCGCGGGCGCAGGTCGAAGAACTCGTTGACCAGCGCGGCGATCTTCTCGTCCGGGATCACGCCCGTGCCTTCGGTGTAGACCGTCACGTTCATCGGCCGCGCCACGCCGATCGCATACGCCACCTGGATCTGGCACTGCTTGGCCAGCCCCGCCGCGACGATGTTCTTGGCCA
>DAINNP010000414.1:0-1529 GCA_036735785.1 Rhodoferax sp.
AGGTGCCACTGCGTTCGAGTTGGTATTCGCGCTCAGACACATCGTTCACCACGCAATAGCCGGCGACGTGGGACATGGCATCTGCCTCGTCGATGTAGCGGCCGCCTTTGCCGATGACCACACCCAGCTCTACTTCCCAATCGGTCTTGAGCGAACCACGGGGAATCTCCACGGCATCGTCAGGCCCGACGATCGCGCTGGTCCATTTGTTGAATACCACCGGCTCCGGCGGCACCTGCATGCCGCTCTCCGCCGCGTGGTCAGAGTAGTTCAATCCGATGCAAATAAACTTGCCAATGTTGCCCACACAGGCACCGAGGCGCAAATCTTGTTGGGGAACGCCGGCCACCAGCGGCAGGCTACCTACCGCAATGCCACGCAGACGGGCCAGGCTGTCCGGCAACAGGGCCGTACCACCCACATCCGCGATGTGCGCCGAGAGGTCGCGCACCCGGCCCTGGGCATCCAACACACCGGGCTTTTCCTGGCCTGGCAATCCGTAGCGTACTAATTTCACAGTCTTTCCTTTTCAGTCAACATACAAAGGGCAGCAAACACGCCCGTACCTCTCCAATCCAGGGCACCCGCAGAACTAGCTCTGCCAGACCGTTGGGTGCGCCCCCCCTCCCGCAACGTGCGAGCGAGGGGTGAGCAGCAAAGCCGCTCAGGGGGAAATATCAATCGTAAAGAACCGCCGCAATCTTGGCGTCCTTCATGTTGGTCTTGTCGTAGTAGTAGAAACCGGTGTCGATGATCTTGGGCAACTTCTCACCCTTGAGCGCCTTCACTGCCGCTTCCACGGTCTTGTAGCCAATACCTACCGGGTTCTGGGTGATCGCGCCGGCGATGGTGCCGTCGTTGATCATGTCTTTTTGCGCCTTGCCGGAGTCAAAGCCAATGATGACCACACCAGTTTTCTTGGCTTCTTTCAGGCCCTTGCCAGCACCGATGGCGGACCCCTCGTTGGTACCGAAAATGCCCTTGAGCTTGGGGTAAGCCTGGGTCAGTGTCTTGGCAATTTCAGCCGACTTCAGGTGGTCGCCACCGCCATACTGGATATCCACTACCTTGATCTTGGGGTACTTGGCCTTGATCTGGTCCACAAAGCCATCGCGGCGGCCGGTGCCGGTGGTGCTGGTCTGGTCGTGGCCGATCACAGCCACTTCGCCTTCCCCGCCAATTTTCTCGGCCATCTTGTCCGCGGCCAGCGCTGCGGCGGCCTTGCTGTCGGTCTGGGCGGTGGTCAGCACGATGTCGCTATCGACACCCGAGTCAAACGCAATCACCGGGATCTTGGCTGCTTGGGCTTTTCTCAGCAGCGGAATAGCGGCTTTGCTGTCCAAGGCGGCGAAACCAATGGCAGCCGGCTTTTTGGCCAAGGCAGCCGACAGCATGTCGATCTGCTTGTCCACTTGTTGTTCGGTTTCCGGCCCTTCGAATGTCACCTTGACTTTGTAGTCTTTGGCGGCCTGGTCAGCGCCCTGCTTCACGGCTTGCCAGAACTGGTGCTGGAAGCCCTTGGAGATCAG
>DAINNP010000415.1:0-1524 GCA_036735785.1 Rhodoferax sp.
GTCTATGCGGTCGAGTTCGATGTGTTCGTTCACACCGTGAGCTTACTTCAGCTTGAAGAAGGACACCTCTTGTGCCAAGCGGGCGGCCTGGTCGGACAGTGAGGTGGCAGCAGCGGCCGTTTGCTCGACCAGCGCTGCGTTCTGCTGTGTGTTCTGGTCGAGGTCGTGCACCGCAGCACCGACCTGGTTCACCCCTAGCGATTGCTCCCGGGTCGCCGTTGCTCTCTCTGTCATCAGGGTATCAATACGGTCTGCATTACCCAAAATGTCTTCAATGGTTTTGCCGGCTTCTCGTACCACTTGGGTGCCGCGTTCCACTTGTTCGATGCTGGCGGAAATCAGGCGCTTGATTTCTTTGGCCACCACCGCAAAGCCGCGGCCTTGCTCGCCGGCGCGTGCGGCTTCTACCGCTGCGTTCAGGGCCAGGATGTTGGTCTGGAAGGCGATGCCATCAATCACGCTGATGATGTCGGCAATCTTGGCCGACGAGGTGTTGATGCCCTGCATGGTCCTCACCACTTGGGAGGTAACCTCGCCGCCACGTTTGGCGGACTCCGCATTGGAGCGCACGATATGGGCAGCACCTGCCACCGTGTCGGTGGTGAGCGAAACCGACTCGGAAATCTGGGTCATGGTGGCGGCCGTTTGCTCCAGCGCAGCGGCGCTGGCCTCGGTGCGCCGGGACAAGTCTTGAGAAGCTACCGCAATTTCCTCGCTGGCCGTGTTCACTTGAGCTGCTCCGTCCAGGGTGTTGCGCGCAATGACGCGCAGGCTGGCTTCCATGTCACGCAGGGGGATCTTCAAGTGCGCAGCCTCGTCCTTTCCCCAGGGCGTGGGTGCGGTCACCAGGTTGCCTTCTGTGATTTGCTCCAGATGGCCGGTGACTTCACGCAGCCCACCCATCATCACCTTGTAAAAAGCCAGAAGCATGTAGAACGCAATCGCCACCAAGAGAACGGCAACATCGAGTCGCGTCCAAAAACTCAGGCGCAGATCGGCAATGCGCTCACCCAGGCGAAGTTTGAGCCGGGCCAGCAGTTTGTCGTTCAGTTGGCGCTTAGCCTCCAGCGATGCAAAACCCAGCTTGAGGTAGGCGTCCGCGTCTCCTTGTACCTTTTCGCCGATCACTTGCTTTTTGATTGCCTGCTGAAACGCGTCGTACGCCTCGTCAACTGCCTTCATGCCGTATTGAGCGTCCGCTTGCGGTGTGCCGCCGGTGCTGCGGACATACGCGTTTTCCACAATGTTGTCGACGAAGCGCAGGATGCCGAAGTCTTCGTTGGCGCGCTCGGAGATGAACTCGTTTTTACCGCCCGCCTTGATGGCGGACCAGCCGAGCACCGACAGCTCGGAAACGTTTTCCATCTGCTGTGGCCCGTAAAGCACCGAGTACACCATCAGGTAGTCGGTTTCCAGCTGCGGGTCCAGAGCCAGCTCGGAAGAGTCGGCCACGTGCTCCCCCAGCTTGATGAGGGCGTTGATGTATTCGTTGTGGGCTTCGAAAGTCTCTCGCTCGTCTTTGCC
>DAINNP010000416.1:0-1523 GCA_036735785.1 Rhodoferax sp.
GCGCGCCACGGAGTTGGAGCGGGCCCGGGAAATCTGGCGCAAGAAGTTTGGCCGCCAGCCCGCCGATGCTGCGGAACGCGGCAAACAAATGCGTTTTCTGGCTAGCCGCGGCTTTGGTGGAGACACCATCCACAAGGTGGTGTCGGGCGCCGACGACGATTGAGTTGCCGCGGTAACGCGGTTCTTAAATCCCGAGCATCAACTGCAGGTTTTGCACCGCCGCGCCGCTGGCACCCTTGCCCAGGTTGTCCAGGCGCGCCACCAGCACCGCATGGGCAAAGCCGTCTTTGGCGGCGTCATTGGCAAACACGCGGAGTTCCAGCTTGTTGGTGTCGGCCAGGGTGGCTGCATCCAGCTTGAGGTCGGGCGTCACAGGTTCCACAGTCACCCAGGTGCTGCCCGCGTAGTGTTTGGCCAGCGCGGCGTGCAGATCGTGTGCGGTGGGTTGACCGGGCAGCGTGTCCAGGTGCAAAGGCAGCTGCACCAACATGCCCTGTTTGAAGTTGCCGACCGAAGGCACAAACAGCGGCCGACGTGTCAGGCCTGTGTACTGCATGATTTCAGGAATGTGCTTGTGCTTCAGGCCCAGTGCGTACAACTCGTAGGGTGCTGCCGTGCCGTGTTCATAGGCCTCGATCATGGTGCGTCCGCCGCCCGAATAACCACTCACCGACGGCAAGCACACTGGAAAGTCAGCCGGCAGCAGGCCCGCATCCACCAGCGGCCGAATCAGCGCAATCGCGCCGGTGGCGTAGCAACCCGGGTTGCTGACACGGCGGGCGTTCACCACCGCGTCGCGTTGGCCAGCGGCCAGCTCGGGAAAACCATACACCCAACCTGCCGCTGTGCGGTGCGCGGTGGAGGCATCAATGATGCGCGGACCAGGGCGTCCGGTTTCCTTTTCCAGGCCATCGACCATGGCCACGGTTTCGAAGGCCGCGTCATCGTGCAGGCAGAGTACGACCAGGTCGGCTTGTGCGACCAAGGCGCGCTTGGCTTGGAGGTCTTTGCGCAGTGCGGGATCGATGCTGAGGAGCTCGACCTGCGGCATGGCCTGCAGGCGTTCCCGGATTTGCAGGCCGGTGGTACCGGCTTCGCCGTCGATAAAGATTTTTTTCATGGTCAGGGTCGAAAATCAGTGCATGGCCAGAGGCAGAAAGCCGGGTTGTATACAGCAGCCGTAAGCCTCGCACAAGTATTGTGCATCGCACCATGATACAGTCGGAGGCTGATGTGTCCAGTGCCATGCACTCGCAATTTCATGTTGCGGCATGGTGAAAATTGTCCAGTCCAGAGAGAGACGTCATGAAGATTCACGAGTACCAAGGCAAGGAAATCTTGCGCCAGTTCGGTGTGCCGGTGCCTCGCGGCATCCCCGCTTTCACAGTGCAAGAAGCGGTGGAAGCCGCTCAGAAACTTGGTGGCCCAGTCTGGGTTGTCAAGGCGCAAATCCACGCAGGTGGACGCGGCAAGGGCGGTGGCGTGAAGGTGGCCAAGTCCATCGACGACGTCAAACGCCTGGC
>DAINNP010000417.1:0-1518 GCA_036735785.1 Rhodoferax sp.
CTCGAGGCCATTACCGGAGAACTGCAACCGGACGCCAAGGATGATGCCTGGGCCACCTTGCAAGACGATGGCCGGTGGATGCTGGATGGCCTCATGCCGGTGGGCGAACTCAAAGCTCGCCTGGATATTGAGGATGAACTTCCTGATGAAGAGCGTGGCCGTTACAACACCTTGGCAGGGCTGTTGATGGCGGTAACAGGTCAACTCCCCCAGCCCGGTGCCCGCATTACTGTGGGCGAGTGGGTGTTTGAAGTCCAGACCCTTGAAGGCCGGCGTATCGACCAGGTACGCGCGTTCAAAGAGCCCCTGGCCTAAGCTGGGAATCCCGGGCGCTTAGAGCCGCCCGGTGAGCCGGTAGGCCACCCAGCCCACGTATTCATTGAGCACCATTTGCCAGTCAGAGACGCCGGCTTGCATCGAGTAGCGCGTCCACCGCGGGCTGCTTTCGGCGCGGAAATCGACCGGGTAGGCCGTCACATTCCACCCCGCTTTCTCAAAGGTGGCCTTGGCGCGCTGCATGTGCCAGGCAGACGTCAGCAGCAGCCAGCGGTTTTGTGGGTTGATGCCCGGTAGCTCGGCCGTCAGCACCGCGTTCTCATAAGTGTTCCGCGAGACCGACTCGTAACGCACTTGCCCGTTCGGGACCCCCAGGCTGCCATAGAACCTGCGTGCCCGTTCGGCCTCGCTGGGTCCACCCCCGTTGGGGTCGCCTTCGCCACCGGTGTAGATCACCGTCATTCCCGGATTTTTGAGTGCCAGCGCTGCAGAGACAGACAGGCGTTCGCCTGCGTCATTGGTCAACGGGTGGCTGTGGTCGGCTTGAAGGTGCCCTCGTGCCGTGCCACCACCCAAGACTACGATGCCTGCGTACCCGGAGATGTCTGTCTCCGGGGAGACCTCGGCGTAGGGCGCCTCTAGCGTGCGGATCAGGAGCTCTGGCAATGGCATCCAGCCGATCAATCCCAACAGCACCGCGCTCCAGCCCAGAGCCGGTCGCGCCAGAGCCGGACGTTGTTGGGCAAGCACCCACGCACCCATTAAAACCACGAGAACCCAGAATAAGGGTTGGGTGATCCACGCTACGATTTTTGAAAAAACAAACATGGAAAATATCTACGACGAGAGATGACTGCGACTGACCTGGCAGAAAGCACATCAGGGTGGTCATCGCAGATTTTTTTGCGCTGACCACCTGCTGAGCAAATTCTTAGGCCTGCTGCTCTGCGTGGTACCGAACCACACGTTCTACTTCGTTTTTCGAGCCCAGCACCACGCTCACCCGCTGGTGCAACTGGGTGGGCTGGATGTCCATAATGCGCTCGGTGCCGGTGGAGGCAGCGCCGCCGGCCTGTTCGATCAGCCATCCCATGGGGTTGGCTTCGTACATCAGGCGCAACTTGCCCGGTTTGCCGGGTTCGCGCTTGTCCCACGGGTACATGAAGATGCCGCCACGGGTCAAAATACGATGCACATCGGCCACCATGCTGGCAATCCAGCGCATGTTGAAGTCTTTGCCGC
>DAINNP010000418.1:0-1511 GCA_036735785.1 Rhodoferax sp.
GCCGTTAAGCGCGTTCGCAAAGTCGCCGCGCCAGCTGCAGCAGCTGACGGTAAAGGAGAATAACCATGTTGCAACCCGCTCGCCGGAAATACCGCAAAGAGCAAAAAGGCCGTAACACCGGCATTGCGACCCGAGGAAGCTCGGTCGCATTCGGTGACTTCGGTCTGAAATGTACTGACCGCGGCCGTCTGACGGCTCGCCAGATCGAAGCTGCACGTCGTGCAATTTCCCGTCACGTGAAGCGTGGCGGCCGTATCTGGATTCGTGTGTTCCCTGACAAGCCGATCTCCCAAAAGCCTGCTGAAGTGCGTATGGGTAACGGTAAAGGTAACCCCGAGTACTACGTGGCTGAAATTCAGCCCGGCAAGATCGTGTTTGAGATCGTCGGCGTGCCCGAAGAACTCGCTCGCGAAGCTTTCCGTTTGGCTGCTGCAAAGCTGCCATTGCGTACGACATTTGTCAGCCGCATGATCGGCCAGTAATTCAGGAGAAATCGAAATGACGAAAGCTGCTGAACTGCGCCAAAAAGACGTTGCCGGCCTGAAAGACGAAGTCAAAGCTTTGCAAAAAGCCCACTTCGGTCTGCGTATGCAAAAGGCCACGCAACAAATCAACAACACCGCTTCGTTGCGCTCTGCGCGCCGCGATATTGCTCGCGCCAAGACTATTCTTGTGCAAAAGCAAAGCGCTGAAAAATCCGCCAAATAAGGAGCGATAAATGACGGAAGCTAAAAAATCCCTCAAGCGCACCTTGATTGGCAAGGTGGTCAGCGACAAGCGTGCTAAGACTGTGACAGTGCTGATTGAGCGTCGTGTGAAGCACGAGCTCTACGGCAAGATCGTTGCGAAGACCAGCAAGTACCACGCCCATGACGAAAAGGGCGAGTACAAGTTGGGCGACGTGATCGAAATTACCGAAAGCAAGCCTATCTCCAAAACCAAGAACTGGGTTGCGACCCGTTTGGTAGAGAAGGCAGCTGCGGTTTAAGTCTTTACGACTTCATTCCTGCAGTTGAATAAGAAACGGCCCACAATGTGGGCCGTTTTCATTGGTATTAACACTTTGCATAAGGAGCAAATATGATTCAAGTCGGCGACGCACTTCCAGACACCACACTCATGGAGTACTCAGAGATCGAAGGCGAAGGTTGCAGCATCGGTCCTAACGCAGTGCCGGTCACGAAAGCCACTGCGGGCAAGACCATCGCCGTGTTCGCTCTGCCTGGTGCGTTTACCCCCACCTGCTCTGCCAAACATGTGCCCGGCTATGTGGAGCATGCAGAGGCCTTTAAGGCAGCTGGTGTCGATGAAATCTGGTGCGTGAGCGTGAATGACGCGTTTGTGATGGGCGCTTGGGCCCGCGATCAAAAAACCGGAACCAAAGTGCGTATGCTTGCCGACGGTGACGCTGCATTTGCCAAAGCGACTGGCTTGACTCTGGATCTCACCGGTAAAGGTTTGGGTCTGCGTTCCAACCGTTATTCGATGTTGGTCAAGGACGGCAAAGTCGC
>DAINNP010000419.1:0-1502 GCA_036735785.1 Rhodoferax sp.
CGAGGTGGATGCCGGGCTTGACCATCTGGATGCCGACCCACATGGCTTCATAGGTAATTGAGCACAGGCGCTTGGCTGCGATCGAGCAGTCGCCCACCGGGAACATGCGGCTGGTGTCGCCGTGCCAGCCGTCTTTGATAACGGTGACGTCGATGTTGACGATGTCGCCTTTTTTCAGCTGCTTGTCATTGGGGATGCCGTGGCACACCTGCTGGTTCACCGAGGTGCAGATGGACTTGGGGTACGGCGTGTTGCCGCCACCGGTGTAGTTCAAGGGCGCTGGAATGGCACCTTGCACCTGGGTGATGTAGTCGTGGGCCAGCTTGTCGAGCTCGTTGGTCGTCACGCCGGGCTGCACGAAGGGCGTGAGGTAGTCCAGAACTTCAGAGGCGAGTCTGCCCGCGATGCGCATGCCGGCAATGCCTTGGGCGTCTTTGTAAGTGATAGTCATGGGGCAGGATTATCCCATCCGCCAGACACCGCAATGCCGGCAGGGAAAAGCGGGTCGCTCTGGCGGGTAAAATCCGGAGCTTCCATATGCGTCCCCAGTCAGCGGCCGCGTGTGGATCACCACTCCCCAACGCTCCAGCCCATTACAAGGCCACCACAGTGACCCTGCACATCACCTCTTTCGAGGGCGGCAACGCCCTGAGCAATTTCCGCGTCCAACAACTTCTGCCCGCCCTGCACGGCGTGAGCGACAAGATTACCGGCATTGCAGCCCGTTTTGTGCACCTCGCTGCCACCGAAGCGGCGCTGGACAAGCCCTTGGCCGACAAACTGGCCGCGCTGTTGACCTATGGCGACCCGTACACCGGCCCGGTAGAGGGCCCCGCCATTGTGGTGAGCCCGCGTTTCGGCACCGTGAGCCCCTGGGCCTCCAAGGCGACCGATATTGCTCACAACTGCGGCCTGGCCGTTAAGCGGGTAGAGCGCTTAGTGGAGTACCGCCTGACCCTCAAAAGCGGCTTGCTCAGCAAAACCGTGTTGACGCCCGAGCAGCTGCAGGCCGTGGCCGCTTTGCTGCACGACCGCATGACCGAGAGCGCCATGCTGGACCGTGCCCAGGCGCAAGAGCTGTTCAATGCCCTGCAACCCGCGCCCATGGACCATGTGGACGTGTTAGCCGGCGGCAAAGAAGCCTTGGTGAAAGCCAACACCCAATTCGGTTTGGCGCTGGCCGCTGACGAGATTGACTACCTGGTGAACGCCTTCACCACGCTGGGCCGCAACCCGACCGACGTGGAACTGATGATGTTCGCGCAGGCCAACAGCGAGCACTGCCGCCACAAAATTTTCAACGCCCAGTTCACCATCGACGGTGTGGCGCAGGACAAGAGCATGTTCGGCATGATCCGCAACACGCACCAGCTGAACCCCCAGTACATGTTGGTGGCCTACTCGGACAACGCCTCGGTGATGGAAGGTGTGCAGGTAGAGCGCTTTACAGCCAAATCGGCCACTAGCGCAGGCGAAATAAGCGCAGCTAGCTATGAAAAACA